>JADFQA010000025.1 GCA_022562055.1 Acidobacteriota bacterium
CAGCCAGGTCGAACAACACGGCAGAGGCGACGATCGGGACGACACCGGCCGCCGTCGGATAGCCGCGGTCGGTCTGTTCGAGCCTGCGGACGACACCGTCGGCGGCCGCGAGACCAAAAGCGCTGCCACCAGCCAGGACGATGGCTTGGACTGTTTGCACCGTCATGCCAGGAGCGAGCAATGCCAGTTCGCGAGTCCCGGGGGCGGCACCACGGACCTCGACGGCCGTAACGTTGGGTTCAGGCAGGTCGACGACCGTGACTCCTGTAGCTGCGCCCGGATCCGTCCAGTGCCCGACACGCACGCCCTTCACTGCCGTGAGGGTTAGATTCTCGGGGTCGATCATGCTCATAGCCCCACGGTAGCCTGCGACCCCGATGTCGAGAACCGGTTCTTTCCAGACCGAGTTTGTGTCAGGCGACACCGACCGGGCAGGACGCCCCGGTGCCGGCGATGCCACAGTATCCAGCAGGGTTCTTCCCGAGGTATTGCTGGTGGTATTCCTCGGCGTAGTAGAACTCGGTCGTCGGTTCGATGTCGGTGGTGATGGCACCGTAGCCGAGTTCGTTGAGACTCTCTTGGAAGGCAGCCTTGGTGGACAGTGCGAGGGCCTGCTGGGTGTCGTTGTGGGTGTAGATCGCTGATCGGTACTGCGTGCCTCGGTCGTTTCCCTGGCGCATACCCTGGGTTGGGTCGTGGCCTTCCCAAAATGCTTTGAGCAGTTGTTCGTACGACACCTTGTTGGGGTCGTAGATCACGAGGACGACTTCGGCGTGTCCCGTCCTCCCAGAGCACACCTCCTCGTAGGTGGCGTGTTCGACGTTTCCGCCTTCGTAGCCAACCGCGGTTGCGTGAACACCGAGCGTTTGCCAGAAAATGCGCTCCGCACCCCAGAAACACCCCATCCCGAAAGTGGCGAGTTCGAGGTGATCCGCAAACGGCGGCAGGTATGAGTTTCGGTTGTCGAAATGGATACCCGAGAGTTGCATCGGAGCCCGGCGCGGTGCCGAAGCGTCGTCGGTCGTGTTTAGGAGCGGTTTGCGCGTCTTGAAAAACATGGCGCTCGCTTTCTGTCACTACACACAACATGGTACGCCATCGAGATTGTTCCTCTCGCGTTCACAAGTTCATCGTTTCATAAGAACCTTCATGGGCGGGTTTGCACCCACCGCGAGAGGACGTGCCTACTGACCGGGCGAAAACGACGATCTGTATGTGCCGCTGGCCGATGGTCCGCTACACCACCGCGGTGGAGACAGGTCTTGACGTGACAAGGCGATAGCCAGTGCTCTCGGCGACCTTTGGTGGTTTGGCGTCTGGCAGCATCAGTTCAACGAGTTTGCCGTTCATCCACGCTGCAAACGACTGCGGCATGAGACGAGATCTTACAATTGCCACGCGCGGCATTCTCGGACAGCAGATTGAGGCTGTCGTCGTTCTGATCATTGACAGTCCCCGGTAGTCCGCTGGATCGGCTGCCTGATTCTCGGCGGCAACTGCTCCGGTGTTCGTGGACGGATCGATAAAACACACCTGTGAAGATTCCCGTAGCGAGATCAAAGGCTGCGGACGGCTCGCAGCACGAGTTGTGGCGTCGCGGTAGTGTCGGGACGTGCACTCGTCGGAACAGGACATACTCAGGTTGTTGGGACCGCTGGAGCTGGTCCTAGGTGGCGAGTGGGTCGATCCTGGAGGACCGAATCAGCGCGCATTGCTCGCCTACCTTGTCCTGCGCGAAGGCGAGCCGGTCGCGATCCAGACGATCGTCGACGCGATCTGGGGCGACAATGCGTCCGAGGGTTCCGTGCGATCTCTCCGGACGTACGTGTCGAACCTGCGCCGTTTGCTGGGTTCGACGGTAGAGATACGCGGTGGGCAGGGCGCCTATCGCCTGACGCTGCACAGCCTGAAGACCGACATCGGTCTCTTCCGGCAACGTGTCGCGGTCGCTGACAACATTGAAGATTCCCGCGGCGTCGCAGCCGCGCTCGCATCCGCGCTCGCTCTCTGGCGGGGTCCGGTTCTCGTGGATGTGGATCGGCCGTGGGTACTCGACCGATCGTCGATCCTTGAGAGCCAACGCACGAATACCGTCGCCCGCTGGGCCGAGGCGACTATTGCCGACGGCGAACCCGAGCTTGTTATTTCGAAGATTGAGCGGATGGTTGCAGAGGCCGTCCTCGACGAACGGCTGAGCGGAATCCTCATGCTCGCGTTATACCGGTCTGGTCGCCAGGCCGATGCATTGGCCGTCTATCGGCGCCTGCGAAACATGTTGGTGGAGGAACTCGGCGTGGAGCCAGGGCCTGAGTTACAGATCCTTGAAGAACAGATCCTGATGCACGATGTCACAGCCGGACGTGTCGAACCGGTATGGCTGTTCCCGGCACCTGCTTCCGATCTGGTGGGTCGAAGTGTGGAGATCGAGGACCTACTGCAACACACCGAACGGGCGCGACTGCTAACGCTTACGGGTCCTGGGGGCGTCGGCAAGACACGGCTTGCTCTTGAGGTCGGCCGACGGATTCTTGCGGACGGCACGCGGCCTGTGTTCTTTGCCGATCTGTCTGCAGTCCAGGACGAATCCGCGGTCGACGCGGTACTCGCATCAAGTGTGGGTGTCCAGCCTCATCCAGAAGCGGGTCCGCTCGTGAGCCTGATCGAGTACCTTGCGCCTCGGTCGGCGGTCCTTATCGTGGACAATTGTGAACACGTCTCGGACACGGTTGCCCGAGCGATTGCTTCGCTCGTACGGAGTTGTCCACAGCTTGTGGTAATCGCAACGAGCCGATCCTCACTCTTCGTTGACGGAGAGGTCACCTGGAGGACCCCGTCGCTTGCTCTTCCCGACCGTATCGATGCGTCCATCGAGGGACTCCGGCGGTGGCCCGCCGTCGAGCTCCTGCTGCGACGAGCACCGAGCACCTTCGAGCTGACTGCTGCTAACGCCGACGATGTTCTGGAGCTATGTCGGAGCCTCGATGGGTTGCCGCTCGCGCTCGAGATAGCCGCATCGCGTCTTGGCTCGATGACCCCTACTGAGATCCTCGCCACGCTCGGGTCACAAGTACAGCTATCGCGCACCGCAGCACCGGATGATTCACGCCACGCAACCTTGTACGCGACCGTTTCGTGGTCCTACGAACTTCTTTCGCAGCAGCCACGCGAGCTACTCGTGCGGCTCGGGGTGATGTCTGGACGGTTCCTCTTCGAGGACGTCCTCGCGGTGTGTGCTCCGGGGGCAGAGAACCCGGAAGCCGTGCGAGGTCAGCTGTCGGCTTTGGTTGATCAGTCGCTGGTCATGGCAGAGACCTCCGGCACCCGAACCAGGTATCGACTGCTGGAGACAATCCGTCGTTTCTCGGTCGCCCACCTCGGTACCGATGAGCCGGCTGTGAGAGATCGCCACGCTTGCCACTACGCCCAGTTGGCGACGGTCCAGGCTGCCAGGCTGCTCACCAACGAAGAAGGCGATGCCATCGTCGAGATGGTCGCCGCTCACGACAACCTCCGCGACGCGTTCCGTTGGGCAATGGAGAACGGCGACTTGGATTCGGCGTCCACCATCGTCATCTCACTTTCCGACGGCGGGTACTGGAGATCTCGTTCCGAAATCGTTACTTGGTCCCGGTCAGTGTGGGAGAACATGGCACCGAGCGATGTCCGCTGGCGAGCCGTGTCGGGAACGGCAGCCAGGGGTGCATGGATAGAGAGCCGGTTCGAGGACGCCGTCGAGTTTGCGAGCAAAGCAGCAGACGCAGCGGGAGTCGTGCCATCGATGAGTGGCTATCCGGAGGATGTACTTGCAGATGTTGCGTTGTATCGCGGTGACGCGAGCACGGCATTGTTGCACTACACGGGGGTGGTTCTGACCGCGCGCGAGCGCGGGGATTTGACGAGAGAGGCTTGGGCCACATATTACGTTTCGGTGACGAACGCAGTCCTCGGGCGGCTCGAAGAAGCTGCCCTCGCGGCGGCAAGAGCGCTGGCGATTGCTAGGAAGACGGGAAATCCGACGTCGCTTGCGTTTTCCCTCTATGCGACCGGTCTCGCAGTCAAGCATGACAAGCCGCAGGAAGCACGTGCGATGTTTGAAGAGGCGGTGAGGATGGCCGACTCAGTTCGCAACGAGTGGATGGGCGGCATCGCTCGGATGGAGCTTGCCTCGGTCAATACGGCCCATGGTGAGACCGCAACCGGCTTGCGGGGCTTCGCTGGCGTCGTCGACCATTGGTTCCGGGCTGCTGACGGCACGCAGCTACGACAGACGTGGCGGTACCTGACGAGCGCGCTAGTGGATGTCGGCCTCCATGAGGAGGCTGCAGTCCTCGCCGGAGCGCTCCTTGTGGACACCGATTCGACTTTGGCTCACCCTCACCGGCGGGTCCTGGAAGTTATCACGACCGCACTGGGTGACGCCCAATACCGACGGCTTACGATCAGGGGATCCATCATGTCCTTGCCCGAACTCGTCACGGTCAGTCTCGACGCAATCAATCGTGCTCTGGAGCTCGACGAGTCAGGATGAACAGACGGTCTTTGGCTCGAACGTGGCGATTTGCAGGCGCTCAGCATCCGTATTGAGCCTTCTTTGACCTGACGTTGATATCGCTATGCAAGTGTGATTCCCAACGACCGGTCGAACGAGGAGATCAACATGACCTGGAACGTAAAGGGACAGTACTTCGAAACATGTAACTGCGAGGCGGCGTGTCCGTGCATATTCTTGAGCCCCCCAACAGAGGACGACTGCACCGTCCTTGTGGGGTGGCACATTGAGCACGGCGACTTCGAAGGAACGAAGCTCGACGGGTTGAACGTCGCGATGGCCGTACTCTCGCCTGGACACATGATGGAAGTGAAATGGCAGGCAGCGCTGTACTTCGATGATCGCGCAACCGAAGACCAAATGAATGCGCTCGGAGCGATCTTTTCTGGGCAATCCGGGGGACATCCCGCACGGTTGGCGACCCATATCGGCACTGTGCTCGGAGCGGGACCCGCAACGATCAGATTCGAGAAAGAGGGCAAACGGACATCTATGACGATCACCGGCGTCGCCGAGGCTGTCATCGTTGGCGCCGATGGACAAGGTGACGGTGCGATCACGGTAGAAGGTCATCCGCTGGCGATCGCACCCGGGTACGCGGCATCTGTGGCGCACTCGGAGAAGATGACGTACACCGATCACGGGATGCAGTGGAATCTGGAAAAGAAGAACGGACTCTATTCACCCTTCGAATACGCGGCATGACCACCGCAGCGGTCGCTCTCAGCCGGGCCAGGGGAGCGGTCGTAGTCGGGCTGATTGGCTTCACAGCGTTGTCGTGGACGTATCTGGCATTCGTGGCGAGCCGGGCCCAAGATATGTCATCGGTGTTTGCAATGCCGATGACCCCGGCATGGTCGTACGCGCAGGCCGCCGTTATGGCCGTGATGTGGGCGGTGATGATGGCGGCGATGATGCTGCCGTCGGCAATACCGATGGTGATCGCCTACGACAGCCTCGATCGAGGATCGGCTGGCGGCAGGGGAGGTTCGACTCCCCTGTTCGTCACCGGCTATGTCGCGGTCTGGGCAGCGTTCGCGGTGGGCGCGACGGCGCTCCAGTGGCTGTTAGCGACCGTGGCGCTCGTCGACGGTATGGGTGTCGTGACACAAAGCTGGTTCTCTGGTGGTTTGCTCGTCAGCGCCGGGGTGGTGCAGTTCTCGCCAGGCAAGCTCAGCAGCCTCGGCGCGTGTCGCACGCCTATGGGGTTCTTGATGACATCGTGGAGGGAAGGCAATGCCGGCGCACTGCAAATGGGTCTGCACCACGGGAGGTTGTGTCTCGGATGTTGCTGGTCGCTGATGATCTTGCTGTTTGTGCTTGGCGTGATGAACCTCGCTTGGGTCGCGGTGCTCGCCATCTTCGTGTTGGCTGAGAAGGTCGCCCCGAGGCGCATGATGATTTCTCGCTTTGGCGGGGTAGTACTGACGCTGTGGGGCGTCGCTGTGGTTCTAGGAGGATGATGTGACTTGGAAAGTGAGCGGCTTGTACTACGAAGCCTGCAATTGTGAGGCAGTTTGCCCGTGCCGGCGCGAAGGGGATCGAAAGGGGGAGCATCGACGTACGACACCTGCGATTTTGTGTTGTCATGGAGCATCGACAACGGCCATGTAGACGGCCGCGATCTGTCGGGTCTTGCAGTGGTGATCGTGGGTTCTTATGCCGACGACGAGCCAGGGAGTCCCTGGCGTGTCGCGATGTTTGTCGACGAGAACGCGGACCAGGCACGGCAGAAAGATCTTGCGGATGTGTTTCTCGGTCGGATCCCTGGCGACACCAGGAAACTATACGGGCGAGCAATCAAAGAGGTTTCGATGGTGCGACCCGCCGCAATCGAGTTGGTGCATGTGCCCGGTCGGTGGCGCATCGCTGTCGAGACGTTCGTCGAGGTGCGGTCCACGATTGAGGCTGTCGCGGAGGGTCCGGTGACATGTGGCCTTACCGACCATGCCTCCGGCGTTGAGATGATCTCTGACGTCGTCACCGTGGCGGTGCCGCCGTTCGAGTGGAACCTGCGGGAGCGGTGCTCCTTCCAATCCAACTTTGTTTACCAAGGGTAAACCGAGACACACCCGACTCTGCAGTGTCATCGACGTGGTGGGTCACCGAGGAGAGACGATCTGCACGCGCTTCCGCCCGATGATCCGCCACTCGACCACCGTGAGGGCCGGTCTCGATGGGGCGAGACGCTAGCTGGCGCTCTGTGCGACCTTTAATGGTTTTGCGTCAGGCAGCATCATTTCGACGAGTTTGCCGTTCATCCATGCTGCAAACGACTGCGGCATCAGTCGGCCTGTCACGAAGGTCATGATCTTGTTCATGACGCCGGGGACGACGTCCCCGGTTGTCACAGCTAGGGCGCGAATGAAGGTCGGCGCAGGGCGCCGACCCTCGGTTCGCTCACGTTAACCCGTGGTTATTGGTCCCCACCAACCCCCAACCAAACGAACGTGAAGACCTTTCGTCCACCGTCAGATGATTCGATGACCACATCAAACAGTTCATCGATAGGCATGTCGTTGAAGTACACCTTGGTTTCCCAGTTCCCGGTCTCGTCGGTCATGACTTCGATGGAACCGAAGTCCGAAACGATCCAAACCGTTGCACTTGGTGTTGCGGTCCCCCAGAAGATGTCGAATGCCTCAGCATCATCTGACACACCGTACTTCTGGGTTGCGGTGAACTCGTGCTTCCGCTCGCCCTCTTTGAGGATGAAACCAAACACGACACGGTCGTCAGTGGAGGACTCGACGACCACCCTGAACTCCTCGCCGACCGGTGCTCCCTCAAACCGTACCTTGACTTCCCAGCGGCCTTCTTCGTTGATCTCGGTCTTGGCATCGCCGTACTCTGATCCGACCCACACGGTGGTTCCAGGTTTGCCCTTGCCGTAGAACACATCAAACGGCTCGACATTCATCCCATATTTCTGATGGGCGACGAACTCGTACACGTCTCGTTCGGGGGTCCATGTGAAGGAGAAGGTCTTTTCAACACCGGTGGTTGACGACACCTTGATCCTGATCTTTGTGTTTGCGGGCAGCTCCTTGAGGGGAAGCTTCAACTCCCACTTGCCGTGTTCATTGGCGCGCGCATCTTCGACCCCGTACTCAGATCGGGCGACGATCCCAGAGCCGGGAGGGGCGGTTCCCCAAAATACCTCGTAAGGTCGCTCCTCGTGGGAGACCTCGAACTTCTGATGCACAGTGAAACGGACGTCAGCAACCTTGTAGATGACGACGATTGAGTCGCGTGACATGTTGCCGGCAGTGTCTTTGGCGACCGCAACAATTTCGTTTCTACCTTCGCGCAGTTTCACCTCGGCGCGCCAGTGGCCCTCGTCTCCTACTTCGACCCTGTGATCTCCGATGGCAACCTTGGCGCCGGGCTCGGTGATGCCCTTCACAATGACATACGGCCGATTGACAACGGCACCCGAGTCGGGGCTGACGATCTCAAGCAGAGGGGGCTCTTCGTCGCGCACCTCGGTGGTGGTCGTGGTGGTCGGCTCAACAGGCGCATCAGTCGTCGCCGTTGTCGTGGACGACTCTGGTGGTGCTTCCGTCGTGGTAGCCGACGATGGCTCCGACTCGTCCTCGACGACGCCTTGCACGATCGTCGTTGGAGCCGGGGCCGCTTGAAATGCGCCCGCCTGCGCAAGGGCTGCCCCGCTTGCAAGCATTACGGCGAACATCATCCCGAAAACGGTGATGGCTTTGCGTTTGAGCATCTGCTGGTCCTCCTGGTGTTAAAAGGTTGTCCAAGGGACAGTGATATGACCTACCTCACATAGCGTTACACGCCCGAAGGGCTGGGAAGGTTTACCGCAAACGAAGAAAAGTCTGTCGGTTTGGCCGAGTACTCTTGCGGCGTCGAGCTTGGAGAATTGTGGACAAGGCAACGCTGTACGAGATTGTCGGTTACATGGGGTCCGCGCTGGTGGTGACAGCACTCACCATGAAGTCGTTTCGCAAGTTGCGGATCTTTAGTCTTCTGGGGTCCGTCGCGTTCGGGGTGTACGGCGCTCTGATCGGGTCGGTGCCGATTGTCCTAACCAACATCGCGATTATGGGCATCAACTCCTTCTATCTGTGGAAGGCCGCAACCGATCATTCGTACTACTCGATCCTCGAAGTCGACCCCGATTCGGACTATGCCAGCGAGTTCTTGTCGTTTCACCGCGAGTCGATCCACGAGTTCCAACCCGACTTCGACGGCACCCTGGAAGGTGCCGACTTCATCTGTTTCATACTGCGCGACATGGTGCCCGCTGGACTGGTTGTTGGTTATGAGTGCGAACCCGGCGTACTCACGATCGTGCTTGACTACGCAACCCCGCAGTTCAGAGACAACCGGCTGGGGCGGCATTTCTACGGGCCGAGTCGGCGGCTGCTTGTGGAGAAGGGGTACCCAACTGTTCGAACGACGGCACAAACCGCTGCCCACCGGGCGTACATCGAACGGATGGGATTCGCCAAGGTCGGCGACACATACGAACGCTCGCTTGTGTCATGATTACGGCGTAGGGTTCTTGACGTCTGTCGCGAGGGAGGCAACATCGTGCACGCGATTCCGCTCCGCCGTCGCACCGAGCTAGGGGACGGAACATCGGTGTGGCTGCGTCCACTACGCCCAGAGGACCGGACGCTGATCCGCGACGCATATGAAAACGCTGATCCGATCGATCTGGAGAACCGGTTTTTCAACGCGAGCTTCTCGCTCACCGAGGAACGCCTCGACTACCTGACTCTCCTGGATTTCTATGAGCGCTTCGCGATCATTTGCGAGACGGAGGACGGAGATCCCATTGGTCTTGCGCGATACGGCGTTCGCGACGATGGAGATGTCGAGATTGCGGTCGTTGTGCAACCGGAGTGGCGGCACCGCGGTGTCGCGACGGTGGTACTTCAGGATGTTATCGACGCTGCGGTCCGCAACGGCTTCACCACGGTGGTGGGGGAGTGTCTGGCGTCCAACCGCGGCGCCCGCGCCCTCATGGAACGCCTCGGCTTCACCCAAAGAGCAGTCAGCGGCGGTGTCATAACGTTCTCGAAGAGAATTGAGTCATAGGGTCGCGCCGATCGGTGGATGCCGTGTCGCGTTGAAGCGTTTTCGGTGCGGAGACGATCTAGGAACAAGGCTCGTTGGACAACGAAACCGTGGCTGTGAAAGGGTCGGCATCACCAACCGTGACGTCGAGTTCGACGCACGGGTCCCCTTGGAATATGAATCCGCCGACAAACTGGGCGGACTCGGATTCGCAGGGAAGGAATGTGACGGCGGCGCCGCCCTGCGCGATGCGATAACTGCCGGATGGATTCCACATGGACGAATCGAATAGGTGGCTGACCCTGTCGCGATAGGCGTTAGGCACGACAAGTGTGACCGTAGCGCCGGGTTCCAAAACGGCGATCGTCTTGACGCTGCGGTCGAAATCGCCACCTGCGCCCGGGGGACCGACGTGCCACAGCCACAAGGGGCCGAACTTGATGGCGGTGTTTTGCCAATCCTCGGGCATATTGTCGATTCCGCAGCCACCGTCTGCGCCGTCGACCACTAACGAAGCGAACTCGGATGGGCCAGGCGTCGTTCGGGTCCCTTGGCCGGGATCGGTGTCAATTCGTTGTGGGTCGGCGTTGGTCGAAATGGTCGAAGGCTCTGTTTCCGTCTGTGGCGCAGACGGGACCGCGCCTCGCCATAAGAACACGCCGCCGCCGATCAACGTGAGCGTTATTAGGAAACTGAACAGGCCCACCGAAGCCGTGGTACGACGTCGTCTGGAGGCGTGGGCTTGGGAGATCGCGGGGCGGGTTGCGTGCCGGGCGTCTCGTATCGCGGCACGCCCTGCCGCGTGGGCGAACGTATCAAAGTTCATCCGCCCACCCTTTCGCTCGAAACTGACGTTCCAGGCGTTCTCGACCCTGATGCAGGAGAGCCTTGACGGTCCCTCCGGCGATTTCGAGAATCTCAGCAATCTCCGCGACCGACAAGTCCTCCACTGTGGGGCGGCTGCCGCTGAGTACATATGTCAGGGCAAGCACGACCGCATACTCCTGGCGATAGAATGCCTCAAACTGCCGAGGCACTCGGACGTTCGGAATGTGCTCCACGTCATCCATATGGCCGTTGTCTCCCATGCATCCATACCATAAGAACGCACCAGCATCCGGCGCGGTTTAGACGAGAATCAACAAACGTACCCGTGACACACAGCTCTTGGATCGCCGTGGACTAAAGCGGTGAGACGCCATGTCGCTTCGATGCGGCAGCGGCGGCGATGCCGTTTAAGATCGGGTGGATGGACACAGCGAGTTTCTTGGCAGCGTTGAACGAGCGCATTCCGCTGTCCAAGGCGGCCCTGTGGGACAAGGTTGGATTGCAAGTGGGGGACCGTGATGCACCCTGTCGCAAGGTTGGGGTGTGTCACGAGGTGACCGACGCCGTCGTTGCCGCTGCCGTCGGGGCTGAACTCGATTTGCTGGTGGTTTATCACCCCCTGTTGTTCGACCCGGTGACTGCGTTTATAAAAGGCGCGTCGCCGCCGGGTAGGGCGTATGCGCTTGCGGAGTCCGGGATTTCCCTCTACGTGGTCCATACCGCATGGGACGTGGCACCCGGCGGCGGCGCCGATGCGCTCGCCGCAGCGTTCGCTCTGGAGAACCTCGTGCCGTTTGGCGCGGAGTGGGGCGGCGACACCGTGAAAATCGTCACCTTCGTTCCCACGGCCGACGTCGATGGTGTGGCCGATGCGCTTGTGGCGGCCGGGGCGGGCTCGGTCGGGCACTACACCGGAGCGCAATTTCGAGTCGAGGGCGAAGGCCGCTTCACACCCGGCCCACATGCAGCCCCCGCGATCGGAACTCGCGGTGTCCCCGAATCCGTGATCGAGACCCGTCTTGAAATGATCGCTACCAAACAGGTGCTGGGTGCTGTCATCAGCGCCCTTGTAGCGGCGCATCCCTATGAAGAACCGGCATATGACATTGTCGCTGTCATGGCGAACGCCGGTTTCGTAGGGCGTCGGGGGACCCGCGCCTCCCCAATGTTGCTTGACGAGTTCGCTGCAAATGTTGACGAGATCTTGCAAACACGTTCCCGTGTTGCCGGTGCCGGTAACAAGGAGATCAGTTCGGTTGCGGTCGTTCCCGGGTCAGGCGGGTCGTTTGTCGCGGCAGTCGCCGGGTCGGTTGACGTTATCGTTACCGGCGATGTCAACCACCACACCGCCCAGGCCGCATTGAGCAAGGGGACGGCAATTGTGGATTGTGGCCACGCTCCCTCGGAGCGTCCGGGCATGGCAGGCCTCGTTGCAGCAGTAGGCGACCTTGGCTGCGAAACTGTCGACCTCACAACTATCAACACCGACCCCTGGAGCAACTAACAGATGGAATCGTCGTCCCGATGGAAATGAAGAGCTACGCAGACCTACTCGACCTCCGGGACGTAGACGCGCAGATCGATCGGCTCTTCCACAACCGGGAAACACTTCCCGAGCTTGCCTTGTACAAGTCAGCCCACGAATCGTCTGCTGAACTCGCAGCCGCCGAGGCCGACGCCGCGGCGAAGCTCAAGCAAACAAACCGTGACCTTGATCGGACGCAGGGCGAATTGGGCATTGCAGACGAAAAGCTCAACCGCGAACAACTTCGACTTTATAGCGGTGGCATGTCGGCGCGCGATGCGGACTACCTTCGCAGGGAGGTCGAGATGTTGCGGACCCAGAAGTCAACGATGGAAGACGAACTGCTTGCACTGATGGAGGCTGCCGAGGAGCAGGAGGCACTGTCGGAATCGGCTCGAGATGAGCTGGCTTCGGTGAACACGGAAAGGGATCGCCTTGCTGAGGTTATCAAGGCGGAATGGAAGGTGATTGACGCAGAATTGGGTCGGCGTAAGAACCGCAAGGGGGAGATTGTGAAGACCATCGAGGCAGAGATCATCGAGCTTTACGAAGAACTGCGGCGTCTGAAGGGTGGTGTCGGGGCCGCCGCTCTTGAGGACGGAACCTGCAGCGGGTGCCATCTGTCGTTGACTGCAGCCGAGCAGATCGAGGCGAAACGCTCCGAACCGCCGCGGTGCATCCACTGTCGACGCATTTTGGTGATCTGAACCGCCATGCTCTTCTGGCACCTTGGCGCTACGGTCGCAGTTGCACGGTACACATTTCGCGATGCGCGTATGGACCTCCGGTTTTTGGCTTTCGGAGCGATCGTTCCCGACCTCATCGATACCCCTATCGGCCTCGTGTTCTGGGAGTCATTCCACTCGGTCCGGCTGTGGTCGCATTCGCTGCTCGTTTCGGCCGCCGTCATGGTGGCGGTGCTGCTGCGCACCCGCCGGGGCAGACCAAGGCGGCGATGGATGGCGATTGCGGTTGGAATGCTGCTCCATCTGTTTCTGGATGCAATGTGGGACTCACAAGAAACGCTCTGGTGGCCGTTCCTTGGACTCGATCTCACCGAGCAAGCGTTTGCGTCGGTGGGGGCCTACCTCGGTGCGGTTCTGAGTAGCCCCGTTGCCTGGACGGGCGAAATTGTCGGCGTTGTGTACTTGTTTATCCTCGGTAGGCGGGGCGGTCTCGACAGCGGAGAAAAGCGGCGACATTTCCTACGAACGGGCGTTATCGATGTTCCGATTGGGGAGTCGTAGCCGATTCGTTGGCATCCGTGTCAGCCTTGCGCCACATCAAAATCGAGAGGATCGCGAGCAGGACGGCGAACATTTTTTTGAGTGTGTCTCCTTCGATTGCAAGCGCAAGCGACGCACCGGCAAGGGCGCCAAGGGCCGCGCCGATGGAGACGGGGATCGCAAGTTCCCAGGCGATCCGACCGCCGCGATGATGAACATATGTCGCGACCAACGCAGTTGGGGCAATCACCGCAAGTGAGGTTCCCTGGGCGACGTGCTGCGAGAGGCCAAGCATGAACACCAAGGCCGGGATGTAGATGATGCCCCCGCCGACTCCAAGCAAGGCCGCGACAGTCCCTGCAAACAGCCCAACGATGATCAGTGCAGGACTCACGACGTTCCGATCTTGATTGCAGAGATCATCATGAGAGTTGCGAGCATTCTGGTCAACGCTCTCTGAGGCACGTTGGTGATCACCTTGCCCCCGATGACCGCACCGACCGCTGCACCGATGAGCAGCAGCGCGGCAGCCCACCAGTCGACGGCATCGTCGAGCTGGAAACGTGCAACACCAACCGTTGCCGATACGACAATGGTCGCTATCGAGGTGCCAGACGCCAGCGACGGCCGCAGACCAATCGCAAGGACGAGACCTGGGACGACAATGACACCCCCTCCCACGCCGAAGAGTCCACTAATAACACCGGCGACAAGACCGAGAGCCAGCGCGGGTGCAATCTTGGCGGCGCTGATCTGCATGCTTGCGAGTGTAGCGGTACGGCTGGGGGGCACCATGTGAGCAGACCCGCGACCGGACGTTCCGCCGCCCCGTAGCTACCCTTGTGTGGATGAAGGTTCTCAGGATGCTTGTTGTCATGGCCGTACTGGCCGCGGCATGCAGCGGATCGGGTCGGGACGATAAAGCTGTAAGCACGTACCCCACCGGCACGGTACGCGAGTGGTTGCTTGCCGTCAGCGGCCGTGATGTGCCGAGATTGGTGGACATCGTCGACCAGGACTCGCTTGCGATCATCCTCGCCATAGAGAACGGCATTCCGGCTGAGGATGTCGAGATCATGCTGGTCCAGGGAATCTCGCAAGAGACCGTTGCTGACTACTGGGTTTCGTTCGCCGGAGGCTTCGGAACTTATACGGGGCTGGCCTTAGACAGCGTGACGGTACGCGGGTTTGAGCAGTTCGCAATCGATGAGACGCTTTTTGCGCACGTCGAAGTCGGTGACGAGTTGGATCCGGGCACCGTCTTCACTCGCAGTTACGACGGGACATGGCGCATCGACCTTGTTGCGACTTTCGGTGAGGCGTTGTTGCCACTGTTAGAAGCGTTCGCAAGTGAAATCCCCGCCGGTGACGACGGGAAACGCCTGCGACGCGAAGTGCGTGAAGCTGTGATCCCGGCGCTACTCGCAGTCGACTCGTTGAAACCGGCTGACGATCGGCTTGGCGCGGAGATCGGTCGTCTGTCCGTGTTGCTTCAGCCCTGAGATGCTGCCTCGCGCAACCTTGGCAGGACTTCGTCACCGAGCATTGCGATCAACGACTCCTGATCGGTGGACGACGTCTGGATTGTGACGTAGTCGGCACCAATTTCGGTGATGAGCGGCAAGTAGGTTTCGACGTAGTCGTCAGCGTTTGCAACGATGCTGTAGCGCTCGAGGATTTCAGAGCGTGGCATCTCGTCGGCGCGTTCGCGCAGCGTCTGTGGGTCGACCGCTTCAAGCCGGCCGGGTGCCCGTAGTCCGCGCCACGAGGCGAGGGCTTCCCAGGCTTCATCTTCGTTTTGGGCATAGATGGACCACCTCGTTGCAAGGAACCGCGGTGCTGGACGACCGGCGTCTTTCGCCGCGGAGCGGGCTGGATCGATCACCCGTTCAAACGTCACCGCCGGGTCCTTCACTGATGTGATGATGCCGTCTGCTAATTCGGCCGCAAGAGCCGAGCTCTTCGGTCCACCGGCTGCCATCCACAGGGGGACACGAGACAGAGGTGGGCTGTACAACTTGGCCCGGTCGGTCTTGTAGTACTCGCCATCGAACGTGAGTTTCTCACCGTCTAGGAGTCGTCTCATGATTTCGAGTGCTTCGCGCATACGCGCAGCCCGCTCTGCGTACTTCGGGAAGTGATACCCAAGCGGGCCCTCGTTGATGTTCTCGCCGGTACCGACCCCGAGTTGGAATCGACCGTTAGAGAGCCGGCTGAGGGTCGCAGCGGCCTGTGCCACGATGGCCGGATGAAAGCGAAACAGCGGCGTCGTGACACCAGTGATGAACTCGATACGTTCTGTCGCCTGCGCCATTGCGGCGATCGTGGCGTACGCAAAGCCCGACGCTGACACATCGTCTACCCAAGGGTGGAAATGCTCAGAGACCAGGACCGCATCGAATCCGGCCTCTTCAGCGAGCTGGGCGTGGCGCACTAGTTCCTCGGGGTGCCACTGCTCGTGTCCGCAAAAGTATGCAAAGCTGGTCACTCGAACTCCATTCAGATTGATGGCCGTCAGCATATCGGGTGCAGTGGCTCATCGGGACGTGAAACCTTATCCGCCGGTTCCAGGTCGTACTATGTGGAAGGTATCTCGTGACAAGGAGTGGATATATGACAAAGGACGTTCGAGTTCTGATAGCGGAAGCACTGGGAAGTCTCGTGCTGCTCGTGGGTGGCGGTTTGGCCATCGTGGCGGGCGGCGACACGATCGCTATCGCATTTGGTTTTGGTCTTGCGCTGATGGCTGGGCTGTACGCGTTCGGGGAAATCTCCGGCGGGCACTTCAACCCAGCGGTGAGCTTTGCTGCCTTCCTCGACAAGCGCATTGACGCCACGACCTTCCTGAAATACGTCGCCGCTCAGGTAGTCGGTGCCGTCGTCGGCGGTTACATCTTGCTCGCTGCGTCATCTGAGGCAGCCGTAGCAAGAACCGCGACGGTGAACGGCGCCGAGTTGAGCAATGTCAACCTGGTGTTGCTTGAGGCCCTGTTTACGGCGTTCTTCGTCATGGTGATCCTCAGAGTCACCTCAAGCGACGCCTATGGCTCGTCCGCGTTTGGGGCAATTTCCTTTACGTTGATAATGGCGCACCTCGCATTGGTGCCAATCACCGGTGCGTCGCTGAACCCGGCGAGATCGCTCGGTTCTGCTGTCGCTGGAAGTCATTTCGACGATATGATTCTGTACATCGTTGGTCCACTGCTCGGTGCCGCGGTCGGGTGGTTTATCCACGATCTTCTCAGCGCCGACGAACACGCCGACGAGGAGTAGTTCCCTCGGCTGTGGACCTGGGGCGATACTGTGTCCGTTGTAGGGCAAGGTGAAAATTGATGGCGTGACAAGCGCGACCCTCGGATCCGGCACCCCGATGGCTTATGGGCAGCGGGGACAAGCCGACAAGAGGTACTGTGACGTCACGAAAGGTCGCGCCAACGAGTTCGTCCGCCTCGTCAGCACCATCGCTCCTTCTCGTTGAAGACAACCCGCTGCATCTGCGGCTTGTGCATGCAATGTTGTCCGAGGCCTGGCCGGGTGGCGTCTCGACCGTGAGCGTCAACCAGCTCCGAGCAGCTGTCCACCACCTACGCTCGACCGAAGTTGACTGTGTCTTGCTGGATCTCGTCCTCCCAGATTCCGATGGGATCGAATCGGTGCGCAGCATCATCAAGGTGGCGCCAAACGTCCCCATTGTGGTGTTGAGTGCGTACGAGGACGACGACACCGCAATCCAGGCGGTGAGCGAAGGGGCCGAGGACTACCTGGTTAAGGGATCGATCGGACCCGACACTCTCCACCGGACCATTCGGTTTGCGATTGCGCGCCACCGAGGTCGCCGCCCCACCGACCTGCACCCAACACCCCAAGGGCACCTTGTTGTTGCACCAGGCGGGCACCGTCGCCTACGTCGACAGGGAGCTCGCAGGGACCGTAGGTTCGAACCTCGAAAACATGGTCGGTCATCCATTACCGAGATCATCGGCGCACAGTACGCCGAGCTGCTTCAACATGACGAGCCATTTTCTATCTGCTCGACGGTACCTCGGCGGCTCTGAGTGGCAAATGTGTCACCGGGACACCGATGTCCGGCGTCCAGGGGTCTGGCTGGATTCTTGCGGTGACGAGCGTCTAGGTAGTTGCCGATATCGGTCGCATGTCTCCCCCAGACGCTGCTGACTTCGTACGATTTCCGGCCTACATCAACCGTATCCGAACCTCCGTAGAGGCGTCTGTACACACCGCGTCATGAAGGGCCCCTCCGAAACGAGGGGTCCTTCATCGAAAAATGCAACGTGGGCTGTAAGCCGGATTCTGTCTTCGTACAGCCATCTATCTGGGCCCGACATTACTGCGCGGGCTCGTGCGGTCTACCTGGAACGTAACGGACGGGCAGCCCTGTTCCTGCTTGACCTTGCTCCTGATGGGGTTTGCCGAGCCGACGCGGTCGCCCGCGCCGCTGGTGGTCTCTTACACCACCGTTTCACCCTTGCCTGTGCCCGCGAGGGCCATCGGCGGTCTTCTCTCTGTTGCACTGTCCATCGGGTCACCCCGCCTGGGTGTTACCCAGCACCATCGCCCTGCGGAGTCCGGACTTTCCTCAACGATTGCTCGCCGCGGCTGTCCGCCCACGTTGCGCGTGACAGCGTAGCGGCTCAGCCGGTCTCCGCACCCTGGGAACTGATAGGCGGCCGAATACGTCATATTGAGTAGACAAGTCGGCGAGGGTCCCCAAGCAAGGAGAAAATCCCGATGGCGGTAACAATCGAGCGAGACAGGCTGCACACCATCCCCCTTGTTGAGGAGCGGCCTTGGGTCGTCCTGTCCGGCTGCCGGGACATCGATGCGGATGTTTTTTTTGGCGAAGCATCAGCGACGGTTCGGCAGGCCAAGAGGGTGTGCGCCGGTTGCCCCGTCGTGGATGACTGCCTTGACTATGCGCTCGAAATCGATGTTCGTTTTGGCGTGTGGGGCGGGATGACAACACGCGAACGAATGGCCATTCTGCGCGACTTTGCTGACGCCCAAACAGCGTAGGGCGAGTTCGGCGTCAATCGAGTAGAGTTTTCCGCCATGACCGACTTCTCATGGCCCCCGGTGTTGCAGTCACTGATGGCCGGCAACGACATTGATCGCGCAACGGCCCGTGCTGCGATGACCGCCATGATGGCCGGCGATGCTACCGATGCCCAGATAGCGGCTTTCATCGTTGCGATTCGCGCTAAGGGTGAAAGCGTCGAGGAAATGACCGGCCTCGTGGATGGGATGCTCGCAGCGGCCGTCACGTGTGACCTTTCGGTGGACGCCGTGGATCTTGTGGGCACCGGTGGGGACAACGCCGGCACTTTCAATATTTCGACAACGGCGGCCTTCATCGCGGCAGGCGCTGGTGTGCCGATCGCCAAACACGGCAACCGTGCAGCATCTTCACAAACCGGTTCGGCGGACCTGCTTGAAGCATTGGGCATAAACATTGAACTTCCACCGGAGGCCACCAAGCAGATGGTCGAGGAGATCGGTTGGGGATTCTTCTTCGCCCCGCGTTATCACCCGGCAATGCGCCACGTTGGGCCGGTTCGTAAACAACTGGGGGTCCGCACTGTCTTCAACTTTCTTGGACCGCTGAGCAACCCCGCCAGGGTGAAGCGGGCGGCAGTCGGAGTTTCCGATGGGCCCATGGCCCACAAGATGATCGAGGTGCTCAAGGGTCTTGGGCTAACACACGCGTTTGTTGTGCACGGTCACGATGGACTCGATGAGATAAGCACCGCCGCGACGACCGACGTGCTTCGGCTCGCCGACGGCGAAATCACCAGGGCAGAGTTCCAGCCGAGCGACTTCGGCGTGCAACGTGTGACACTTGCCGAACTCCAAGGCGGAGATGCTGCCGAGAACGTCCGCATCACCCGTGCGATATTGGGCGGCGCCAAGGGACCCAAGACCGATGTTGCTATTGTTAATGCCTGTACCGCGATCGTCGCGTCGGGCCTCGCCGATGGGTTTCGAGAGGCCATGGTGCTTGCCGGTACGGCGGTCGATTCTGGCGCTGCGATGGCAATAGTCGAAGCTGCTGTGGATTTCGGTCGTTCGTAACTGATACGCCCAAAATCGATCGGTACAGGGTGCAGGCTCGGGGACGTAGTAGCCTAAATTCGAGTGAGGTATGGTTGCACATGGGGGAGCAGATGTCCCAAACAGAATCGACTTGCTGGGAACCAAGAGCGCTGTGGTGGCGTCATATGGGTGTGGGAAGTCTTCGGAGGTTGTTCGCTGGTATGGGTGTGGCGCTCGTTGTCGCCGCCATTGGGCCCGCGGCCATCGCCCAGGACTCCACAGCCACCCTCGAGCTTGAAGCGGGGTACGGAGCGTACGTCAATCCCCTGGAGACCTTCGACCTGCGTGTCATTGTCACCAGTTCTGAACTGTTCAATGGTCGACTGGAGGCAAACGTCCTCGGAGTGTCGGCGTCGATCGAAATCCCGGCAGGTGGCTCCAAGTCAATCACCCTGCGGATTCCTCCGGTCGGAGAACAGCGCCGGGTAACTCTCAGACTCGTTGACACGTCTGGTGAGGCGACCGCCGTTGTCGCCACCGAAACGTTGCAGACACGCACCCCGGGTGATGCAATCCTTGTCGCGGTGGTCGGCGCTATCGACCTCGGGCAGGCACGATCGTTCCCCCTTGAACGTGACCTCTTTACCGTCGGTGAGCAACCGAGTGGCTTTTCGAATCTCAACACCGCGGTGGCATACGTGGTCGCCGCAGATGGCGCCCTCGTTGACCGTTCCACCGACGACCGTGACGCGCTCCTTGCATGGATCAGATCCGGCGGCGTCCTCGTGGCTGCACAGCGTGATGTCGAATCGTTGAGCGAGGACTTTGCGGGAGGGTTCGTCGACGCCGCCGATATTGGATCGGGTCGGATCGTCGTTGCTGACACCCGTTTGCTCGAACAGGATGGCTGGGATCGTGTGTTCATCGACACGCCAAGTGTCGGGAACGTTGTCACGTACTTCGATCCGAACGCCGGATCACTCGACGTGGCTGCGGTATCGGCTCGACCGTTTTCAGTGCCTGCACTGCCTTGGCTCGTCTCGGGAATCGCCCTTTTTGCGTTGTTTGTTGGGCCGGTGAACTTCCTCCTATTGCGCCGCGTCGGCCGACCAGAACTGGCGTGGGTGACGATCCCCGTGGCGAGCCTGGTGTTTTTCGTAGCCTTCTTGGTGGTAGGCCAAAAGTCAGTGGACGCCGAGGTTTTCACCAGCGCCGTTGCGCTGTATGAAAGCGACGCTGGGACTGTCGGCAACGGCTCCCTCGTGGTGTCGGCCAAAGGCGGCCGGACCGTTACCTTGGATGGCTCATCTTCGTGGTCGGTCGCACCGTCATCGGGGGGATTCATCTCGACGGTGCCGGCCGAACAGCAAGGTGCTGACTCGTTGAGATTTGAGTTCGTCGAAGCCGGTGTCGGTTCCGCGCAAATTACCGCCGTTGACATCCCGGGAGGGACGGGCCTCTCGGTCGTTGAGGTCAGCGGTGTGTACACGGTGGCCAACAACAGCGGGGCAACATTGTGGATATGGGGGGTGATCGTGGGCGGGGAGTTTGCGGTGTCAGGTGAGACCCTAGAGTCCGGCGAGACCGCCGTATTGAAGGGGCGCCTGTCGTCGTTGCGAGAGTGGGGGATCCTCAACCAGGCCGTCGACCGCAGCGGTGTCGAAATTTGGACGATGCCAAACCCTGAGAACCGCTGGAGGCAGATTGAGTCTTTGTCCCCTGCAATGGAATCTGTTGCTCCCCTGCGCGACGCCAACAAGGCTTTCGTGTTCGGGGTGTCGAACAACTACCGCATCGAAACATCAGTCAGCGGTAAGCCGAAGACCGTTGAGGGGGTCGCCGTGCTTGTTCGGGAGTTTGATGCAGGGATAGCAAGCGGTGGTGCTGGTTCGGCCCTACCTGAACTTGTGCGGGCGTTGGGCGCTGAGTTTATTGAACTGAACTTCGGGTCGTACTACATCTACGGTGCAGAAGAGATTGTCGTGCGTTTCGACGTACCAGACGCGGTGACGACGGCGAAAGTCATCCGGCCAATCAGCAACTCTGAGCTGTTCAACTGGTCGACGAGCGTCTGGGACGGGGTGAGTCGCAACGACACAATTGTGTTGGAGGAGTACCGCGGACCTGATGGGTACGTGCTCGCACGCGGCGGCCGCGGCGACCAGTTCGAGGAGGGGCAAGTAGGGCTGGGTTCTAGAGACGGCTTTCGACTCGACTGGGTGGCCGGGTCATGATCGTGTTGGAATCGGTAACCAAGAGTTACGGTCCGCTCAAGGCGTTGGACAGTGCCGATCTCAACATTCCGGAAGGGTCGGTGTACGGGATCATCGGACCTAACGGGGCGGGGAAGACCACCGCGATGTCCATTATGGCGGGGTTGCTCAAACGTGACGGGGGCAAGGTGCGGGTCGCCGGTGATGATCCCCAAACAGACTCGAAGGCGGTCCGGGCTTCAATTGGATACATGCCCGACTTCTTTGGTGTCTACGACGGACTCACGTCAAAGGAGTACCTGCTTTTTTTTGCCGCAACTCAATCTGTGCGGTCGCAAGCTCGCGCCGCCGTTGTTGCAGATCTCCTCGCGCTGGTAGATCTTGAAGACAAGGCTGACGCCGATGTCAACGGCCTATCGCGAGGGATGAAACAGCGCTTGTCGCTCGCACGTGCTCTCGTCCACGATCCTGCCGTATTGATCCTCGACGAGCCCGCCTCCGGTCTTGATCCCAGGGCCCGCATCCACCTGAGAGAGCTTATTTCCGAACTGAACCGCATGGGTCGCACGATTGTTATATCGAGCCACATCCTGTCGGAACTGGAGGGCATGTGCTCGCATCTTGCTGTCATTGATCACGGCAAGGTGGTCGTCGATGGGACCGTTGAGAGCTTGCGGAGTGATGCGGCGGGGACTCGAAACATCCGTGTCCGCATTGACGTTTCGGCGGTTGAAACGACCGAGCGCTGGCTGAGGGACCAGACCGAGGTCGGTTCTGTGATGGTCGAGCGGGACGTCTGTGACTTCAAGTTCACCGGCGATGAGGCCGTCGGCGCCGATCTCCTCCGTCGTGCCATCGGCGCCGAGTTGCCGATCGTCGAGTGGTCCTACCACGGCCAAAGCTTAGAGAGCATTTTCATGAAGCTCACCGGCGGAGAATCAGGTGACCAGACATGAACCCAGTGACTCTACGCGAAATGCGCGAACGCTTTCAGACATTCCGGACACCTGTTGTGATGTCTCTGTTCATCGGTGTGTTCGGGTCGATCGTGTGGCTGACGTACACCGCCTCGCGTCAGTCGTCGACGTCCGTGTTCGGGATCGCCCTCGCTCCGAGCGTCATAACGCAATCAGCAGGCCGGCTGATATTTCATGTGCTATTGCTCTCGCTGCTCACAGCTGTGCTCTTCATCGTTCCTGCCCAAGCGGCACCTTCGATTATTGGAGAAAAGGAGCGCCGAACGTTCAAGCTGCTCCAGGTCAGCCAGATGTCGGCGACGAAAATCGTTCTTGGCAAGGTGAACGCAGCAGTCGCCTACCTGGCGCTTCTCGTAGTCACAACATTGCCTCTGTTTGCAATCCCATTCGCCATGGGTGGGGCCGCGGTTGGCGATGTCATGAGGGGGATGCTGATTATTGCAGTGACTGGATACGCCGTTGCGTCCGTCAGCGTGTGGCGCTCAGCGCGCGCCCGCTCCACACAGTCGGCGGTCGTCGGGGCATATCTGTTGGTAGGTTTTCTTGTGGTGGGGTCCACGGCCGCGCTTGTGGTAGAAGGGACCGTTGTCGACGGCCCCCAATCGACAACGGTGTACACCGGGGTTCTGCCCCAGGATGACGGCCGCGAATTGGTGACGGTCTGGTTCAACCCATATCTCGCCCTGGTCGATTCGACCACAGACATTTTGAAACTCCAGGTCGGACCCGGCGGGGATGGGGCATACGAGGGGTTAAAAAGTGTGCTGCTGCAGCGGCAAGGCATCGCGTTCAACCCATACGGTGGCCAGTTTGGTGGAGGCTTCGAGGAGGAATTGTTTTTCGAGGGGGTCAACGGCGGTTTTGTAGGTGACTTTATCGGTAGGCCAGGAGTGGGCTTTGGGCAGGGGTTCGGATCGGGTGACAATTCCATAGTGCGAAAGCGGGGGGACATTTGGATGGGTTACGTGCTTTTGATGGTGGGGATCTCGTGGATTGCAGTGTGGGCGACTGTTCGTTCAGTTCGTGTGCCAACAGCGAGCGACCGCACGCTTGGTAGCCGACGAAGGAGGCGGGCAGGTGCCGCTTCCTGAATCGCTCGCTCAACTGATTTCCGGTGCAGTGCGGAGGATCAGGCTTGAGAGGTCCCTCGACAGCGCAGTGGTGTTGCTTGCGGTTGCAGGCGCAGTATCTGCGATTGTTCTCGGTGTGGCGCGCATCGTTGTGCTGGTGTGGGCAGAGCGGTTCGCCCTTGGACTGGTGGTGGCGGCAGTGCTGGCAGCCGTCGGAGTTGGCATTACACGCCGTCCGACACGACGGGTGGCGGCTCTAGCAGTCGATGAACGACTCGACGGCGCCGACCGAGTTTCAACTGCACTGGATCTTGTCGGTCGCGGAGAGACCGGGCGGCTTGCCGAATTGCAGGTCGCCGGCGCCGCGGCTTGGGCTGATGGCCGATCGATGAGCGAGTTTGGCCGTTGGTCGCCACAACCGAAGCTGCTGGCGTTAGCTGCGTTAACTCTGGTTGCGTCTGTGGTTCTTGCGGTGCCTGCGTCTCAAGCGGACGCTGAACTGCAACGCAGACAGGACGTTGAGCAAGTCGTGGACCAGATTGCTGACGAGATCGAAATTGTCGCGGACGAAATCGGGACGCCCGAAGTCCGCGAAAGGCTACGCGAGGCCGCCAAGGAATTGCGCGAAGCGCCCGACCTCGAACGTGCAATGGAGACACTCGCCGAGGCGAGACAGGCCCTTGCCGAGGGCACCGACGACCAAGCGTTGGCCCTCAAGACCGCGCTCGCCGGTCTCGAGGACAAGATTGCACAATCGCCGTTGGGTGAGGGTGCAACGGCGCAAGAGCAGCTGCAGAATCTGGCAGAGAACGCCGACACGCTGTCGCAAGCTGACCGTTCGGCAGCGGTCCAACGGCTTCGAGAGCTCGCGGACGATACGGCCGGCTCGTCGAGTGCGCTGTCTGATGCTCTAGACAAGGCCGCCGACGAGCTGTCTCGCGGTGGCGGCGCTGACGCTGTCGCCGCGGCCGCTGATGCGGTCCAGGCCGCAGGAGTCCGAGTCGCGGCGCAGCAGGACAGATCAATGGCTTCGGCCGCAGTTCGCGACGCGCAGCAAAGTGTATCCAACGCACAGCAGCAACAGCAGGGGCAAGGGCAGGGGCAGGGGCAGGGGCAGGGGCAGGGGCAGGGGCAGGGCCAAGGTCAAGGTGGCGGCGGGGGAGGGGGCGGCTCGGGCGGTGGTGGGGCTTCGAGCCAGCAACCAGGCAGTGGGACCGGGAATCAGGTCAACGGCCCGGCATTCGGGGACAAGGATGCCGCCAAGGACCCCGCCCGATCGGAAATCTACGACCCGACCGGAGGGCAGCGTGGCGATGAGGTGCAGGTGCGGTTCGGTGTTGAAAACCCTGATGGGACAATCACCGGCAAAGCCGAGGGTGAGGGTGGCCAAGCCAACGTTCCTCTCGCCCCGTACACCGACCGTTACGCAGACTATCAGCGCACAGCAAACGATTCTCTCGAAACACTGTCCATTCCGGCATCGCTGAAAGACTTGATACGTACCTACTTTACGGAGCTAGAACCATGACCCCAGAGAATTTCGCCTGCAAAGTGGAAGAGCTAGAACAACAGCTGTCCAGGGTGATTGTGGGTCAGGAAGACCTTGTCCGTTCGGTGCTTCTCGGACTCCTCAGCGAGGGCCACGTCCTGCTCGAAGGTGTCCCGGGTCTCGGTAAGACACTGCTCCTCAAGACACTCGGCGACGCGCTGGGCGTGGCGTTTGGGAGGATCCAATTCACGCCCGATCTCATGCCCGCCGACATCATTGGGACCAACGTCCTCAAAGGCGACGGGTTTTCGTTTCATCGCGGTCCGGTGTTCGCCAACGTTGTGCTCGCGGACGAAGTGAACCGCGCCACACCAAAAACTCAGTCAGCCTTGCTCGAAGCAATGCAGGAACACCAAGTGACACTGAGCGGTGTTACACATCCACTGCCGCGGCCGTTTTTTGTCATGGCGACACAGAACCCGATTGAAATGGAAGGTACATACCCTCTCCCGGAGGCACAGCTCGACCGGTTCCTGTTCAAGGTACTGGTCCCATTCCCACCGCAGGATGACATTGTCGGCATTCTGGAGAGGACGACCGGTACCGAGGTCGTGGAAGTCAAGCCGGTGTTGGGGCGAGAAGACCTCATTGATATGCTCGCGCTTGTTCGCGAGACTCCTGTCGGGTCGCACCTCTTGGGTTACGCCGCGACGTTGATTTCGGCAACTCACCCAGACTCGCCGCTTGCACCCGAGCGCGTGAAGACATACGTCCGCTACGGAGCGAGTCCCCGTGGCGCCCAGGCAATGATCCTCGGTTCCAAAGCACGCACACTGGTAGAAGGCCGCACGCACGTCACGACAGATGACATCCATTTCACCGCACCACTTGCGCTCCGACATCGCCTGGTGCTCGGTTACGAAGCGGCCGTTGACGGCGTTTCGGCCGACGACCTCGTTGCCGATGTCCTTGAGGCCCACCCAGCTCCGACGGTCGACTAGTGATCCTCGACACGGACACGCGTTCGCGTCTGGACCGCCTTGCAGTCGTTTCCGGTGGCCGGGTCCGTGGGATCTGGACCGGGACAAATCGGTCGTCGCGCCTTGGCGAGTCCATGGATTTCGCCGACTACCGCGAATACACCCCGGGTGATGACTTCCGGCGCATCGACTACAACCTCTGGGCGCGCCTTGGGGTGGTGTTGATCAAGCTGTTCGAAGCAGAAGACGAGATGCCGCTACGCATCGTTTTGGACGCCAGTGGCTCCATGAAGTTTGGCCGCAAGTGGCGAACCGCCCAAGAGCTCGCCGGGATGGTCGCCTACTTGGGACTCACCGGTGGTGACCGGGTGAGGCTGATGTCGACCGGCAAGACGGGTCGCACGACGCAGGGTCCGTGGCTTAGGCACCGTTCTTCTTGGCCGCAGTTTGAGGCGGCTATCGAGGCGATACAACCCGAAGGTGAAGGTGGTCTCGTTGAGGCGGCGCGAACCGCGGCGGCGTCGACATCTCTGCGCGGGCCATTTGTGGTAGTTAGCGATCTGCTCGAACCTGGTTGGGAGACTGCAATCAAGATGCTCGGTTCGCGTGGTGGCGGCATCATTCTCCACACGCTGGCACCGTCTGAACTGGATCCCGATCTGACCGGTGACCTCACGCTGCGCGACGCTGAGAACTCCGCCGAGCGCAACGTTTCACTATCCGCAAAGGCTCTGGCGAGGTACGTCGCAAAGGTCGAAGATTTCCGCAAGCAGGTCGAGAACGTGGCGGCATCGGTTCGGTTCTCCTACGCCTTTGTACGTGCCGACGCGGCCGCCTTACGCACCGGGCTCGACCATCTTGTGCGTGCGGGGGCGGTGCGATGAACCTGCTGGCGCCATTGGGTCTCGCCGCCGCTGCTCTGTCGGTACCGCTGATTGTCCTCTACATGCTGCGCAGCCGCCGCTCCACGGTCGAGGTGCCGTCCGTGATGCTTTGGGGGGACGAAGACGAGTTCGTCTCAGCAGCGGTACCGTGGCAGCGTCTAACGGTCACGGCGGCGTTGCTACTTCAAATCCTCGCGCTGATCCTGTTCGCGCTGGCTCTTGCCCGTCCGTTCGACCGTGTACAGACGGTTCTCGGGCCTCATACGGTGTGGGTTGTCGACACGTCGGGTTCGATGGCGATTGCCGGGCGTTGGGAGAAGACAACGTCAATTGTTTTCGATACGTTGAACGACGTATCTGAGGAACAGCTCGTGTCTGTTGTCGAGGCCGGCGTCGTCCCGCGCGTGGTCGTGGCCTTTACCTCCGACCCAGACGCTGTCCGTGCGGCGGTCGAGGGTCTCAAACCGGGTGGCGGCGAGGCCGATCTCAGCGCCGCCATCACACTTGCGCGAGGTCTGTCCACACCCGACCGGGCATCGTCCATCCTGCTGGTCTCCGATGGAGATGACGAAGCCGCGCTTCCGGGTCCGATGGGTTCGGTCCGCCACATTCTTGTGAACGCCGTCGGCGACAACGTTGCCATAACCGCCCTCAACACCGACGTACCCGGTCAGGGCCTACCTCGCGTGTTCATCGAGGTCACGAGCTATTCGGCACGCAACGAAGAGGTAAAGCTTGAAGTGCTTGTCGACGGGCTTCCGATCAACACGGAGGTCCTAGCGCTCGCTCCCGCGGAACGCGTGTCGCGCGTCGTCCCGGTCGACGCCGGGCCGGGTCAGACAATCGAGGCGAGGCTAGTCGGCGCCGACGATGCCCTGCCCGCCGACGATTCCTCCGTCATCGTGCTCGGGGAAGCGACAACGGTGACTTCGGCTGTGGTCGGCGAAAGCTCGCCGTTCCTTGAAACACTGCTGCAAGCGCTGCCAGATGTGGTCCCGGCAACCACAGGGCAGGCCGACATCCTTGTCATCGATGTTGCGTCGGCCGCGACAATCGACCGTCCGACGTGGGTCATTGGCCCAACGGTGCCGCCCGCTGGGGTGACGGTCGTTGGGCGTATTGACGAGCCGGTTGTCACGTCGGTGCAACCGTCCGAACCTCTGCTAGAGGGTGTCGACCTGTCCAACCTGGCCATTGCGGAGGCCGCCATCGTCGAAGCGCCCGGCTGGTTTCCAATCGTTTCAGCAGGCAACGTCCCGTTGATACTGATCGGAGATGTTGAGGGTCAGCGTGTCGTCTACTTCACGTTCGATATTGTTCGCTCGAACTTGCCGGTGCAGGTCGCGTTCCCAATTCTCGGTGCTCGCATCATGGACTATCTGGCAGGGTCTCGCTTGTCGACTGCAGCAACCGCCCCCGCTGGTACACCCTTGACGCTGGTTGCGCCTCCAGGTTCGGTACCGGTTGTCACGACTCCGGACGGTGACCGCATTGAGCTAAGCGCACAACGCAGGGTGTTCACCGCCACCGGCGATCCCGGCCTCTACACCGTTGTGTATGAGGCCGAGGGTGAGTCGGTTGGGGGCTACGTTGCAGCCCGTCAGTTTTGGCCGTCAGAGTCCGAAGGCTCCTTCTTCCAACACACCGGCGGAGATGCCGCGGCGGACAGTGCCCTGGAGGACGGGTTCCTGACGAGAGAACGTGCCGCGTGGGTCGTCGCCGCATTGCTGCTCGTGATGCTTGCCGAGTGGTGGGTTGCTCTCGGGCGTCCCAACTTCGCACCACGCCGGGTACCGGCATGAGGTTCGGTACGCCGCTGGTGCTTGTTGGCATAGTGCCCGCGGTTGCGCTGGTTCTGTGGGTCGCACGCAGGGGACACCGCACTGTCTCCGAACGACAGTTCAGGGTGGCCAAGATTCTCCGGGTCATCGGCGTGGTGCTCCTCATTGCAGCGCTCGCTCAGCCGACGATCTCGTCTGGATCAGATCAACGCACTGTGGTGTTCCTGCTTGACCGATCTGCGTCTGTGGGACCCGATGCGAGGGCGGCACAGGAGTCATTCGTTCGTGAGGCGCTCGGTCTCCAGGGTGCGCTTGACCGCTCGGGTGTCGCGGTGTTCGGCGCTGATGTGAAGCTCGACTCAGCCATCGGTGAGCAGATGACACTCGGCGACCTTACGAGCGTGGTTGATGCGTCGGCGACCGACATCGGCAGCGCCCTTGTCGCGCTTGGCGCGGTGCTTCCAACCGAGGGTTCGCGGCGGATCGTGTTGATCACCGATGGCGTGGACACCGCGGGCAACGCACGTGAGGTGAGCGCAGTTCTTGGCGAGAATGGAGTTGTGGTAGATGTTGTCCAACTCACGGCCGCGATCCGGTCCGATGTTCTGATCAGATCTGTGAAGGCACCGGCTACGGCGCGGGTTGGCGACAATGTCAGCATCGAGATCGAAATCGAGTCGAGCATTGCCGGACCCGCAATAGTCACGGTCGACGACGGTTCGGGTTCTCCGCAGACACTTTCAGTAGACCTCGTCGGTGGCACACAGACGGTTACGGCGAACATTCAGGTGACTGAACCGGGGTTTGCACGCGTCAAGGTCACGATCGAGACCGCCAGCGACAGCGTTGCGCAGAACAACGTTGGCGAGGCCGGGATCAGAGTGCTCGGGTCACCGTCGGTTTGGGTCGTCGAGGGAAAGGCCGGAGACGCTGATCAGATCATTGCAGCGCTCAGCGCAAACGATGTGATCGTGAAACGCGGTACCCAAATCCCCTCCGACGAGGCGCTTGCAGGGTACGACGGTGTCGTGCTGGTAAACGTCGTTGCGCCTGCAGCCGCGGACGTGACCAGGCTGACAAGATATGTGGAAGACCTCGGTCGCGGCCTTGTCGTTGTAGGTGGAGACCAGGCCTTCGGGCTTGGCGGCTACCAGCAGTCTGCCCTCGAGGATCTGCTACCGGTGATTTCCAATCCAGACGATTTCGTGCGGAGGCAGCCGGTTGCTGAGGTGCTCGTCATCGACACGTCCGGTTCGATGGCGGACTGCCACTGCGGAGATGGCAACGGTGTTATGGATCCTGGCCAAGAGGGCGGCGGGGTCAACAAGACCGATATTTCGCGCGCTGGCGCTGAGCTTGCGATTGGCGCCTTACGCGACGACGACCGCATCGGTGTCCTCGCGTTTACCTCAGGTACGCGCTGGGCGCTGCCTTTCGGGCTGAAACCCGATGATGCAACGGTGAAGGCGGCCGTTGGGTCACTGCGCCCTGAGGGTGACACTGAGATCTCGCAGGCGCTCGAAGTCGCCCTCGCCGAGGTACTCACCGCACCCGAGGAGATCAAGCACCTTGTGTTGTTCACCGATGGATGGGGTGAGGACCCGGAGCTTTTGGCGATTGCGCAGAAGATTGCAAACGCGGGGGTGACGCTGTCGGTCCTTGCGACCGGTGAGGGTACCGGGACAACGCTCCGGCGTCTTGCCGGCATCGGTGGCGGTCAGTACTACCCGGGCCGTGACCTGCAGGCCATACCCGAGATCTTCGTCGAGGAGACGCTTCGGGTGTCCCGACCGTTGGTAGCCGAAGGTGTCTTCCTCCCAACGCTCGGCGCCGTGTCAGCGGTCACCAAGGGTCTGACGAGTGCACCTCCGCTCGGTGGCTACGTGCTTACGAAAGCCAAGAGCACCGCCGCGGTTGCACTTGAGATCGGTCCTGGCGATCCGCTGCTTGCTTCATGGCGGCGCGGTCTTGGCAGAGTTTCGGTGTGGGCTTCTGATGCGACAACCCGGTGGTCAGACTCGTGGGTTGCGTGGGAGGGATACGCGGAGTTCTGGACGGCGCTTGTGCGCGACACGCTGCCCGGTTCGCTGGATGCTTCTCCATCGCTTGTGTACCGAGACGGCAAGATTGAGGTGACGTACACACCCGGCGTCATGCCGTCGGATGCGGTCGCGACTGCGCAGGTCCGTGCACCGAGTGGCGAGCTTCTTGTTGTGCCACTCTCCCGCAGCGGCAACGGTGAATACTCCGGTGCGGTCCGGGCAACAGAGTCCGGCGCCTACTGGGTAGCGGTGTCGGTGTCAGGCGCCGATGGTGTCCTTGCGGAATCTGCGGCAGCTCTTGTCGCACCATACTCGGATGAGTTTGCGTTCCGGGACCCAGACCCGACCCTGCTGCCCGATATCACGGAGCTGACCGATGGGCGTGTCGATCCGACGGCGGCGGGGGTGTGGGATCTCGCACCGCAACGCGGCACAACCGACACGGACCTTGCTCCGTTGCTGGTGTTGCTTGCGCTGGTGCTGTTCTTCGCCGACGTTGTTCTGCGCCGGTTGGTGGTCCAGCGTGGTGACGCTGCGATATGGAAAGAATCCGTGTCGCTGCAAACCGCCCCAGTCGAGGCGATCCGCACCGACGGCGAAGGCGACGCCCCGACGGTCACCCAAGAGCGTGAGATTCACTCCGAGGAAGAGACCCTGGGCCAGCTACTCCGCCGCCGCCGTAAAGACGATTGATGATCCGGCGTCTGGCGCTTGCTCGTACCGCATATCGCACGAGCAAGCGCCAGACGTGGAGAGTTCTGCCGATCATGGCGGATGTATTCGGAACGCGCAGAGGTGATTTGCTGCATTAGTATGGGATTGCGGTGTCGTCGGCAAGGTGCGCGCGCTGAACCGTCCGGTCGAACGTGCCGGGCCTTGGGAGGGAAATGAATCGACGAATATATATCTCGTTAATACTCGCCGGAGCAATGGTTGCAATATCGTGTGGGTCGAGTGCCTACGACATTCCAGCCGACAAACGTGCCGGTGTTGCGAGTATGGGTGTGAGTAACACCGGACGAACCGACATTACCGAAGCGCAGTGGGTGGCGATCGCAGCCCGGGCATGCAACGAGGGTGGGTGGGATTGGGAGGTCGCTGGCCGTATCGCCGATGAGATGATCGGCCCGGCCCAACCTGGGAGCGGGGCGCACACGGTGTGGTTGCTGCTCACTGTCGGGTGTCATGAGCTGATACCAGACGACGCTCTTCTGCGCGGCCCTCCGGGGCTCTAATCACCGGGTGCCCTCGACCCGCCTGGCCGTGAACCGAGGCGAGTCGCCCTTCGTGTGCGAGCGCAAGCAGTTCACGCGCTCGAAACGTGTACTTCACATGCTCGACTCAAGCATGTAGAGTACCCGTATGGACCTCGGTGTACAAGAAGTTGAGCACGCGTTGCGCTCTCTCGGAGCGCTTCTTGCGTCGCGCCGCCAGCACCTCGACGTTGCGATAGTTGGTGGTTCGGCGCTGCTTCTGATGGGGTACTCAAGTCGGGCCACCCAGGATGTCGATGTTGTAGGAACTGTTGTTGACGGCGAGGTTGTCCGCACCCGAGAACTGCCGGAGCCGGTTCGCGTTGCAGTTACCGAGGTCGGTGCTGCTTTGGGATTGGGTCCGACATGGCTGAATCTCGGCCCGGCATCGCTTGTAGATCTCGGCTTGCCGTCCGGATTCACCGAACGTGCTGCTGTGCGTCGATTCGACACGTTGACCATACTGATTGCCGACCGCATCGATCAGATCCATTTCAAACTGTATGCCGCCGCCGATTCGGGACCACACAGCAAGCATTTCGCCGATCTGCAGGTTCTGGGGCCTTCGGGGGAAGAGTTGATGCGGGCCGCAGCGTGGTGTGCAACTCACGACCCGTCGCCCGACTTCACTCACGAGCTCGACGCTGTCATAGCAACCCTCGGCGGAACCGACGATGAGTAGCCGACTCAAGGACTCCGTCACCACCCTTGCGTGGAGTGGCTGGGGTGCCCTCGGAGCTGGGACCTGGGGTAGCGCCCATCGCTCCTGGTCGGTCGACCCAGAGGCGCTGCTGTTGCTAACCGGCGCGCTTTCTGACAGGGACCCTCGTCTGCACGAGGAGTCGTTGCGATGGGTCAGCCGCCATGGCCACCTCGTTTCGCGGACACGGATTGGCAGATTGCTTGACACATGGCCCCACACCTCAGCATGGACCGAATACGCAGAAGAACTCGGCATTGTCACGGGTAGACGTTGGCCCGGCGCCGGTAAACAGGTCACAGCAAGGGTAGTTCCGAAAGGAGGCGACCACCCCATGGGCGAGCAGCTCGTGTTGCGGCTGCGCTCCGGGATCGGCGTGAGCGTCAAAAGCGAAATCATCCGGATCATGCTGGCGGCACCCATGCGCCTTCCGGCGACCGCTGCCGACCTCGCCGGTGAAGCGGGCTACTCCAAACGAAGTGTGGCTTCGGCAGCCGGACAGATGGCCTCCGCTGGCCTACTGGTGGGCGTCACAAAAGGGAGTGCGATTGCATATCGCCTCCGCGATCCTATCGCCTGGACTACGTTGTTTGGGCCGGTCCCGACGGTATCGCTTAGCTTTCTCTCATTGTGCCGCGCCGCATCGGTGATGCTCATCGGTCTCAACATGGAAATGTCGTACGACGAACTCGCCGATGGTGGCGAGATCGTGCGCTCGGTGGCCGCCCGCAACGTACTTCGGGATGCATCTAGTGACCTCGCAAACCTCGGTATTGATACGCCCAGGCTCGTCCCAGGCGCAGATGTGTTCGACCTTGTCGAGGAGTTCGCGACAAACGAGTTCGCCCTGCTAGCTAGCGGCGAAACCTAGCCGCCACGCCGCCGCTGGATCTGGCGACGTGTCTGAGGGTGCGCCTTTGGGCGGAGACTTCGTCCCGCAAGACCCGCTGCATGTCTCGGAAGTCATGAGAGAAGGAGCCGCTCTAGCTGAACGTAAGGCTGAGCGTGTCCACAAAGATGTTCACGAACTGGGTAGATCCATCGATTGTCACCTCTACGACAGCATCGTTGTCACACCATGACGCGTAGTGATCTCCGCGAATCAGTGGCCCTCGAACCGCGTGTTCGATGGTGCTGGCGCCCGGGATGGACTCTTGGAAGCACTCCCCGATACGCACAGTGACTGTTCCGCCATCCGTACTGACCAGGTTGAGTTCGTAGTACTCAAAACGCAGCGCAGGAAGGGTTACGCCACGGTCGTCACTTGTGCCCGCGAGTAGATCGACGACTCCAAGGAGAGCGTTGTCGGTAGGACGATCTGTGTCTGAGCCGATGCCGAGCCATGCCGTCCATGAACCAAGATCGACCGAGAGGAACATCGGATTGCCCGCGCGGCCCCAAATCGTGGCGCTATCGGTGAGGCGCTCGTCCTCTGTGACCGACTCTGTTTCGGCGAGTTCCGCTGCGCCGCCGGTCGCGGTGATGGTGACAAGACGTTCGCCGCCGAGTCCAGGGAAGTCGTGAAAGAACGAGTAGCTCTGCAATTTCACAGGGTGGTCAACTACTACTCGTAGGGAGCCGCCGTCGAGGAGTCGGAGGTCCTGCTGTGCGTCTTTCTGCGCAGAGACTTCGGTTGACGTCGACACCGCGCCGCCCGTTGATGGCAGGGTGCTGGCAGCCAGCGGTGGTGCTGTGCGACCGACTTGCCATAACAGGGGGATGCCCACGAGGGCAAGCGTAGCCACGAATACTCCGATGCCAGCGATCTGGGCGATCCGTTTCTGAGGCGACCGCGGCTCGCCAACTGCTGAGCCTTCGAGATCCCTTGAGGCGTCACGCACCGCTCGGCCAGCATCGAACCCCTCACTGTCAAGGCTCATCGGAGAACCGGCCTTTCGCTTTGAGTTGCCGCGCGAGGCGGGTTCGTCCCTGATGGAGAGATGATTTGACCGTGCCCTCTGCCACTTGAAGGACCTCGCCGATTTCCTTGACAGATAGCTGGTCGATGTAGAAGAGCGCGATGACCTGGGACTGACGCTTCGGGAGTCTTCTTACCTCGGCCCAGAACGCGTCATGGTGTGCGGGCACTTGTTCAGGCACCGGAGACGGTCGACCGAATCGACGCAATGCCGACGCCTCGGCCCGGACCCGCCGCAAAGACAACACTTAGCCCTGACGCCCCGTCCGTTCGTTGTCCGTAGTCGCAGCCTCGTGTCCAAGTCCCATTCGACAGTCACGAAATCGTTGCTGACGACTCTCGGTCTGCGGTCATCACAACCTTCGGTGCCTGGTGGGGCTAAATACCCTCGCGCTCCGGGGAGTCGCGGCGGTTCGCGGGGCGTTGTTGGCGACGACCATCAAGCATTTTTGCTGCGTTTGTTACGATGATCTTGGAACAGTGAGGTCGAGATGCCGATGTTGAGGAGAATATTCGCACCCTTCGGACTGCGTTCGGGGGCGGTTGCTGTAGTCGTCGCAGCTATCGCCGTGATGGCTTTCGCGGGTCCCGCCGATGCGAAGGGCCCGGGTTCGGTGACCATCGAGGGACCTGGGATCGACACGCCGATCGAGCTCATCGGATCCGATACAGCAACGCTCGTCAAGTTGATGGAACAATCCGGGCTGTGGTACGCCACAGGTGATCTTCCACTTCCAATAGCTGAGCCAAGCCGCACGTTGGGTCCCGTGTATGTGCTCAGCTGGTTGGTCGGCGAAATTGACAATAGACGCACGATTCGTCAGTTCCTCTACCTCGACGTCGAACGTGGCAGCCTGATCCATACGCCTCCTCAAGAAGGCCTGGCAGACTGGGGGCCCGGTGTCGAGGGTTGGTTCGCTGCTCCCGATGGGCTTGAGGACACGCTGACCAGCCTGGGCGTGCCAGGCCTGGCGAACTCAGAGTCGGCGGATCTGGCCGCTTCGACCGCCGGCCCATCCACGGTGCTTGGTTACGCCTTGTGGGCAGTTGCTATCGCTGCCGGATTGGTTGTGGCCTTGTTTGCGGCCAGTCGGGACCGGCGCACGTCGATTCGGCGGGTGGCGAGCGTCCGCCGAAGAGCAACCCGGCCAACGCCGCCTATTTAGGAGCGGAGCGGCTCGACTTCTGTGTTCTGGCGTCCAGACTTTCTGTTTTAGCGTCCATCTGTGCACCATGGTGCACAGATGGACGCCAGAACAGAAGGGTCGGCCGGTAACGCCACACCGCTAGCGCAACACCTACGACGACACCGGCGGCGTACCACAGAGTCGGGGGGCTGCCTAGTGCGAGGCGGAGGGGCTCAGTCGCCAGACGGGCGCCAGCGGCGGCGATGAGGGCAACGGCACCGATCACACCCGGTGGGGGTCGGTCTCGCATCTTCCAGAGGACGAGAGCCCCGGCGACCAAGACCAGGGCGATGGCAACGTACAGCTCTGTCGGGTGGCGGGTCACGGTGCTGCCGGGTTCGGATAGTGCCCAGGGGAGCGATGTGATCTTGCCGAGGCATGAACCGGTGACAAGGCAGCCTGCGTGCCACCCGGCGAGGCCCGCAATCGCAGCGGGTGCCACCGAGTCGATGGCCCACCAGATGTCGTTTCGCATGATCCACGCAAACGTTGCTAGGGCGACAAACGCCGCCGGTCCGGTGGCAACGCCGCCGCGGACGAGGAGCACATCTCCCGGGCGTGCGAATGGTGAGGTACCGGCGTCGACCATCGACCACAACCGACCGATCAAGAGACCCAGAAAAATCGCCGACAGGCTCGCATCAAAAAGGCGACCGGCACAATCGACCGCAGCGTTTCCACGTGGTGCTTCGTAGTACAGCACGAGACGCAGTGCGGCGACGGCACCCGCCGCGGCGATCAGAAGTGTGAACTCCATTAGCGGTTCAACGCCTCGTCGACCAGGAGGACCAAGGCCCGTTCGTCGATGATTCCTGCGTGCGAGGTGATTCTCTCGCCGCCAGGGAGGAAGACCGCGGTCCCGGGCAGGGCGTTGCCGATGTTGGCCATCAGACGGGTCGTCGACCGTGGGTCAAACCCGTAGGTGAAGTTAGCGTCGCCGAAGTATTCTGCAATGAAGCCTTTGGCGGCGGACTGCGTGTCGTTGACGTTGACCAGGTAGAACTCCACCGCGTCCCCATAGCGGGCTGCGGCTTCGACTAGCAGCGGCGCCTCCGAACGACACGGCCCACACCACGACGCCCACAGGTTGACCACAACCGGGACATCCGACGCGGCTATGTGCGCCGCAAGCTCATCACCGTTGATTGGTGGCAGGTCGGGGATAGCGGCTGCATCGGCACTGAGGGTCTTGGAGCACGCACCGGCGATGACGGCGAAGGCCGCCAACAATATGAACATTCGGACGGTGCGTTTCACGATGTTGATCCTAGGTTGCCCTGCGATGTAAAACCTCAAGTACCTCATTGAGCGACACGCCCTGCGAGGCAAGGGTCACGAACAGGTGATACACCAGATCCGCAGCTTCCTCAGCAAGATTGTCATCTTCGGTATTCCCCGAGTCATGGTTCTTTGCTGCGATTAGGACCTCTGTGGCTTCCTCTGTCACTTTCCTGCCGACCGCGTCGATTCCCTGAGCGACCAGGCCGGCGGTGTACGAGTCTGGAGGCGGATCCGCAATGCGGTCCTCAATCGTTGCGAAGAGACGTGAAAGCTCAGAGGTGTCACTACCCGTGCCGAAACAGGTGGTGGCACCGGTGTGGCAGGTCGGCCCAGCGGGGACCGCACGGACGAGCAGCGTGTCGGCATCACAATCTTCGGTGATCGACACGAGGCGAAGTGTGTTTCCGCTGGTTGCGCCTTTGCGCCACAGTTCGTTGCGCGACCGACTCCAGAAATGTACGTCGCCGGTTGTTTGGGTGAGATCGACGGCCTCGGCGTTCATCCAGGCAACCATGAGGACGGCCCCCGTGAGGTTGTCCTGGACGACACATGGGATGAGCCCACTGTCGTCAAAACGAAGCGTTTCCGCTTTCATACCGTCGTCCTCACCGGCACACCCGCCGCCGCCAGTTCATCTTTCACTTCGCTGATGGCGATTTCGCCACGGTGAAATATTGAAGCTGCAAGAGCTGCGTCGCTGAGGTCGGCCTGGAGAACTTCCACGAAGTGACGTGCGGTCCCCGCACCACCGGACGCAATCACTGGGATCGTGGTGCGTTCACGGATCGCGGCGAGCAGTTCGAGATCGAACCCGCTGTAGGTGCCGTCGCGGTCGATGGCGGTGATGAGCAGCTCGCCAGCCCCTCGCCGCTCGCATTCCGCTGCCCACTCGACCGCGTCGAGCGGAACCTCGCGGCTGCCCCCGTGAGTGCGGACAACCCAACCTGTGTCGGTGCGCATGGCGTCGATCGAAACGACGACACACTGTCTGCCAAAAACCTCGGCGCATTCCGTGATGAGGGCAGGGTTGGCGACCGCCGCCGAGTTGATGGCGACCTTGTCGGCGCCGGCGCGCAGCGCAGCCTTCATTGTGTCTACCGAATCGATCCCACCGCCGACGCTGAGTGGAATCGAGATCTTCTCAGCCGTTCGACGTACGATGTCGAGCATGGTGGTGCGTCCCTCGAGGGTTGCCGAGATATCGAGGAAACAGATCTCGTCGGCACCCTCTGCGCTGTAACGGGCTGCAAGCTCGACCGGGTCACCCTCGTCGGTGAGGTTCTCGAAGCGGACACCTTTGACGACCCGGCCGTTGCGGACGTCGAGACAGGGGATGATTCGTTTACGCAGCACGGTTCGCTCCTTTGGCGACGGATTGCACGAAGTTGTCGAGCAGAGTCGCGCCCGCCGACCCCGATCGCTCGGGGTGAAACTGGACTCCAACGATGTTGTTGTGCCGCAGCGCTGCGGGAAACACAGTGCCGTAATCGGCGGTTGCGATTACGGTCGCCGAGTCGGTAGGCACGATGACGAACGAGTGGACGAAATACATCAGCGCACCATCAGGAACCCCCGTAAAGAGGGGATCATTGGTGTGCGTGACATCATTCCACCCCATGTGGGGAAGCTGTGGCGCTGATTCGATTGGCTTTACTACTCCGGGGACGAGACCGAGAGTGGCTGTCGCATCTTCTTCTGACCAGTCCGCAAAGAGTTGCATGCCGACACAGATACCGAGCACTGGTCGGTCCGTGGTTCGTAGTTCGTCGGTCCACGCAGTCTCATTGAGGGTGGCCATCGCAGCACCTGTCGTGCCGACACCGGGTAGCACGAGCGCGTCCGCGGTTGCGGCTTGCTCGGGGGTCTCAACGATGAATGGTGTCGCCCCGACCCTGGTGAGCGCCTGCGTGATGGACACAAGGTTGCCGGCACCGTGATCGATGATCGCGATTGAGGTCATGTCGTGCCTTTGGTCGACGGGACGCCCTTGCGCCGCGGGTCGATCGCAACAGCGGTGCGCAGGGCACGGCCGAACGCCTTGAAGGCGGCCTCGGTGATGTGGTGATCGTTCGTGCCCTGTGCGGTGATGTGCAGTGTCGCACCGGCGGTGCGGGCGAACGCTTCGAGGGCGTGGGGCACCATCTGGGTCGACATGGTGCCCATTCGTAACCCTCGCAACGGGATGTCGATAACGCTGTACGGACGTCCTCCAACATCGATCAGCGCGGTCGCCGATGCTTCGTCCATCGGGACCGAAGCGTCGCCGTACCGTACGATGCCGGCCCGGTCGCCGAGTGCGTCTGCTACGGCCTGACCGAGCACGAGTGCGGAATCCTCAATGCTGTGGTGTTCGTCGATGTCGAGATCGCCGCTGCAATCCAACGTCAAGTCAAACATGCCGTGGTACGCAAACGCCGTCAACATGTGGTCAAAGAAACCAATTCCGGTTGATACGGTGACTTCACCTGTGCCGTCGAGGTCGAGCGTGCACGAGATGTCGGTTTCTTTGGTTGTCCGTTGGATGGTGGCGATGCGAGTCATGTCTGCTCCTCGAAACGAATGGTGACTGCGAGTGCGTGGGCGTCGAGGCCTTCGGCGTCGGCCAACGCGGTGATTGTGGGGGCGAGGGTTTTGAGACCCTCCCGGGTAAGTGTTTGCACCTGGCGGTAAGAGCCGAAGTCGTCGACCGAGAGCGGACCGTACGACCTAGCAAGGCCACCAGTTGGGAGCACATGGTTGGCTCCCGTGGCGTAGTCACCGGCCGATTCGGGGCTCCACGCGCCGACAAACACTGACCCGGCACGAGTGATCTGGTCGGCTACCGCAGTCTCGTCGGCGGTGTGGATCGATGCGTGCTCGGGGGCGTAGTTGTTTATGAACGCAATGCGGTCGTCCAGGTTTGTTCCGACAACGACTGCGCCGTAGTTCTCGAGGGAGGCAACAATCGTGTCAGACCGGGTGAGCCGGGTGAGCAGCGTGGTCGCTGTTTCGAGTACCGAGTTGGCCGTCTCTGTTGAATCGCAGACGAGGACGACGGGCGAGTCCGGGCCGTGCTCGGCCTGGCACAACAAATCAGCAGCGACGATCACGGGGTCCGCCGTTGCATCGGTGAGCACCACCGCCTCGCTGGGACCGGCGGGCAGATCGACACCGCAAGCCCCGAACACCGCAAGTTTTGCCGCGGTTACCCAGGCGTTGCCTGGCCCGACGATCTTATCGACCCTGCGCACCGTCTCGGTTCCGTACGCAAGGGCGGCGATCGCTTGGGCTCCACCGGCAACGACGAACTCGGTCACCCCGAGGTATCCGGCCGCCGCGAGTGTTGCGGGGGAGACGACACCGTGTGTGTCGGCGGGGCTGATGACGACGATTTCGGCAACACCGGCGATTTGGGCAGGGATGACGCCCATCATCAGCGACGACGGGTACGCCGCCTGCCCACCGGGGACATAAACGCCCACCCGCTCCAGCGGGGACCAGCGGCGCGCCACCTCCACTCCGGGCACCGGTGTGACGACGCTGTCCGTCGGGCGCTGGGGGTAGTGGCATTCGCGTATATTGGATGCGGCTGCCTCGATGGCGTCTCGCAGTTCGGGCGCCGCATCCTTCCACGCCTGAGTGAGCACGTCGGGCGCAATGGTCAGAGCACCGTCAGCAAGCGATCCACCAAAGCCTTCGCCGGCCGATATCAGTGCTGCATCACCACCAAGGTGGACATCCTGAACGATGGCATACGCCTCCTTGCGCACGGCATCGTCGGGAACGCTAGAGCGTTCAATGAACGTCGCGACGTCGTCGTCCGCATCGAGGTCGAACGAGTGCCTTGGTGTAATCATGCGATGAACTGCTGGATGGGGAGGACAAGGATTCCCGACGCTCCGGCTTTCTTGAGCAGGGGGAGCGCTTCCCACAGGCGGTCTGCACGGACGACGGAGTGGATAGCGACATCATCGGTATCTCCAGAGAGCGGCACAACACTCGGAGCGTCGAGCCCCGGGATGAGCGCTGCAATGGCGTCGACCGAGTCACCCGGGGCGTTCATCAAGACGTACCGCATGGTCTTGGCCGCCACCACGGACAACATCATCGTGATGAGACGCTCCACCGCCGGGTCGTCTGAGGCGTCGGGGCGTGTGATGGCAACGGCTTGGGATTCGAGGATGGTTGCAACGGGGCGAAGACCGTTGGTCAACATGGTGCTTCCCGACGACACAAGGTCGACAATCACGTCAGCGATGCCGAGCTTTGGTGCGACCTCGACGGCCCCTCGTAGAGGAACCACCGTTACATCGACGCCCTGATCGGCGAAAAACTTTGCCGTGGTATTTGGGTGAGCGGTGGCGATGCGTTTTCCAGCAAACTCGTCCACGGACGTGATTTCTGAGCGGGTTGGCACTGCGGCGGTCAATGTGCAGCTCCCGAACCCGAGTTCCCCCGCAATCGTCACGTCGGCGCCGCTTTCGGCTACGAGGTCGATGCCCGTGATCCCGACATCGGCCACACTCGATGCGACAAGCTGAGGGATGTCGTCAGCGCGGACAAACAAGATCTCGATGTCGGCGTTCTTTGCGGGCACCGAAAGAGCACGGTCGCCCTTTTCGAAGCTGATGCCGGACGCTCTGAGCAGCGCGGTTGCGGACTCTTCAAGGCGTCCTTTGTTGGGGACTGCAATTCGTATTGTCATCGGGTTGTTCCTCGGGGAGAGTGTTGGAGAGCGGCCGCTAGCCGGCGCTCGGGGTGAAGGTGGGGGTCTTTACCCCTTGGAGTGCTTGTCGAGCATCGCCGAGTATCCGCCCATGCCGTGGTGAAGCCATTGGTTGATGCGGGTGATCGTGGCGGTCGACGTGCCGACGTCGGCAGCGATTTCCCGATACGGTGTGCCCTCATTGAGCATGCGCACGACTCGCCAGCGTTGGCTCATTTCTTCCAGTTCTCGGCGGGTACACAAGTCGCGGAAAAACAGCGAGGCTTCCTCGCGCGATCCGAGCGTGACGATGGCGTCAAGCAACGCATCGGCGTCTTCGGTTTTCCAATCTTCGTATGGCAGGGCCATCGGCTATCGCTTTCGACGTTTCCGCATCAGTGTTTTAACATGCTAAAACACTACAACGGTATGTCAAGCCCTATTCTTGACTCTTCACTCGAACCCAAAGCAGAGGCGCGTGATTCAGATTCTCCCCGCAGTCGATGTCCTCGGCGGCAATGTCGTGCGTCTCGAACGAGGCGACTATGACGCTGCGACGATTTACGGCACCGATCCCGCGGCCCAGCTTCGCAGTTGGAGCGAGCAGGGTGCTGCCCTCGTGCACGTTGTCGATCTCGACGGCGCACGGTCGGGGGAGCCGTCGTTTGGGCTGTGGGAGGGTCTCGGGGCGTGTGGGGTGACGTTTCAGGCCGGGGGAGGGTTGCGCACGGTTGACGATGCGGTCCGTGCTGCCGAGCTCGGTGCCGCCCGGGTGGTTCTCGGTTCGGCGGCGGTGTGGGACCCTGACGTACTGGCCGAGCTGGTTGACCGGCTGGGACCAGATCGTGTCGTTGCTGCGTTGGATGTCCGCGACGGTATGGCCCAGGGTGCCGGCTGGCTCGATGCGGGAAAACCCGTCGGTGACGTCGCCGCGTCGGTTGCGGAGCGTGGTGTTCGGTGGTGTCTGGTGACCGGTATCGAACGTGACGGCATGCTGAGCGGTCCCAACACCGATGTCATCGAAGTCGTGAAAGAGTCGGCCCCCGATCTCCAACTGATTGTCTCGGGCGGTGTCGGTTCGCTCGACGACCTCCAAGCCCTCAACCGCCTCGGCTACCCCCAGGTAATAGTCGGCCGCGCGCTGTATGAAAAGGTCTTCACGCTCCAAGATGCACTCGCTCTCTAGACCCCGCTCGCGGCTTGAGCGCTGCGCCGGCGGGAATCGTTGTCGCGAGTCAGAGCACCTGTTCTTCGATTGCGGTACGAGCTTCATTGCTACACGCGTCGATCTGTGTCGGTGGAGCGGTGAATCGACACCGATCGGTAGCTCTGCTGACGGTCGATGCTGAAACTGCGGGTTAACGCCTGCCGCGTGGACTGCGGCCGTCCATGTATTCCTGGAGCGCCGCCCGCGAGCTGAGCCAGAGTGATCCGTGTCGGACGGCGCGAAGCCGACCCGACAGAGCGAGCTGGCGAAGGTAGTCAGACGAGTACGAACTGCCTTCCGCCAACGCTCGGAGTGGAACGATCCGAGCGTCACCGGCGAGCCCGGGCAAGATGAATCTGTTGATCGATTCGCTCACGGCTCTGGCGAAGAGTTCCACGAGGCCATTGGTGTTCCCCTCGTCCGCACGTTCGAGTGCACGGAGATAGCGATCGCGTTGCTGGTATCGGATGATCATCGGCGGGTAGCCAGCTTGGACAAGTCCCCAGTTGGCCAGCAGACGCCCAACTCGTCCGTTCCCGTTGGTGAAGGGATGGATGCGCTCGAAACGAGCATGCTGTTCGGCGACTCTTAGGATCGGGTGACCATCGGCGGGCGCGTTTCCGGCGGATACCCAGTCGGTCATATCAGCGTGAACGGCTGGTGCTGCAGATAGCTGAACCCGTCGACCACCCCCTACGGAAACACCGGTCTGCCGGAACGCTCCGGGCGTATCTCTGGTGACTGGCGGAAACGTTGCCCACGCGGGTCCGACCACACGGCGGTGAACCTCTCGAACCGTCGCCAACGTGATTCCGGGTGGTGTGTTGGGTGCTGTGTCGTAGACCCATCCAGCGGCGTCTGAGTAGCCCTTCACTTCGAGTGCTTCCTCGAGTGTGCCCCGCGCTTCGTTGCGCTCGACGACAGCGACGACATCTTGAGGAGTGAGCGAACTGCCCTCGATCGCAGTCGAGTGGTGGGTTTCGAGTAGCCAAATTTCGCGCAGCACATGATCAAGTTCGAGGCGGTGCGGAAGTCCGCCGAACCGATCCTTCAGGAGGTCAGTCTCCGCATCGACATGGGCCAGTAGCTGTTCGGTTGTGGGGCGACCCCTCGGCATCGAATTCCTACGCTTTCTTTAAATCCAGAATATCGTAGGTATTCTAAAGCCCTCGTCCTCCCGTCGTCGGACTCACCGATCGAGGCGCGGTCTAGGACCTTCGCTGGTGGATGCGAGCACCGAACGCTATTGTCGGAACGCACGAGTTGCTGAAACGCTGGGGCTTCGGCAGTGGGCCCCCTCGGCATCAGCCGTTCGAGCTGGATTCAAGCCCGGCGAGGTCGTCGGTCGCGTAGGGTCTTTAATCGGTGCGGGTGGATGTCGCCCCTCTTCACCGACGCGAGGGCTTGATCGAGCTTGGCAACGGCCACGGGATCTGCGTAATGGCGTGCTTCAGCTGGTGTCATAGTCGCCTCCAGGTACGGTGTCTCCAAGCAGCCTAGTTCTCTAGTGGTTTTGTAGTGCGCGTGCCTGGCGGAGGCGGCTCGAGCGTTGCGACGTAAGGTTGGGGTCGCGGCGACCGACGTGGCGCGTATCAACCATGCATCTCATCGGCCGGAGTAGTTTCTAGGACCCTGTCTCGGCCAGACACGACCGCCGTGAGAGTCGCTGGTGTGCCGGTTCCGCGAGTCGAATCTCTACGTTCAGGACCCTCTCACGCAGGATCCGACGAGTAATCGCGGCCACGAATCGACACCGGGTCAGAAGTCGAGCAGCTTCCCGATCGTGGGAACCATTGATGTAACCTCGGCGTCCTCAGGGTCCGTAGCCAATGAGACCGAATACTCAGTTCCTCCCTCCGACCAGTCGATAGTGACGCCGATCCGTCTGGAGTAGCCGATCTCTGCGACTTCTCGCACGGACACCCGAAGCCAGATTGTGGTTATCCCCCTACTGAGCCGATAGCTTCTACCGTACACCTCGCCGTTGGGTGCCAATGGCGTGAACCGGAGGCCGCTCTCCTCGGTGGTGATATAACCGACGCCGATCAGCCGCTCTTCGCCCGGCGGTATCTCTTCAACGAGTACACCCTTTCTGCTCATCCAGTAGAGCGGAGAGTACGGATCAAGTAGGGGTTCGTCGGTTCCGTCGATTCGCTCGATAACGACGGCGAAATGGGCACCGCGCCCTTGATTGTGGACACTGACCCGGAGAAGAGCGTTGTGGCCAACCGGTGCGGTGCTTGCAAGGGTCGGCACAAGGGCATATGTGTTGGCCGCCGCTCTGATTTCTTTCAGACGCTCCCGGGCGCTGTCTCGCTGAACCTGGAGGGCAGGGATCAGGCCCCACACGAACAGGCCGCCAATCAGGATGATGACTCCGGCGAACCCGCCCAGGGCGTCTGCGGCAACGCGAGACGGGGCCGACCAACTCTCGGCAAGGGACAGCTCAACGGCCATAGTGCCGGCCACGCCAGCACCGGATAGGTACATACCCCCCCGCAGGCCAGAAAGAACCGATCCGGTCGTCTTGCCCGCACGAGTCGGTGCTGTTTCGCTGATGTCGAATTCAGGGGTCATCATGCTGCCATTGTTGTCGGCGGCAGCGCTGCAGCGGGGATTTGCGTCAACGTGGAGCCGTCCGACGGCAATCCGGAGGCTAAGCATGATGGTTGGGGCGGCTGGTGTCCGCGACCGATGAACGTCGCGGCGCGGGACAGGACGCGTCACGCCGCTTCAAGGTCGCAAGTATGTTGTGTCCTAGGTTCGCGCACACAGGTTCCGGGGCGTTTTCCACCCGCTCGGCCCATCCGAACACTGGTTTCGTGTCCCGAAGGTCCGCGCCGGGCCTGCTGCTCTGTCGGCCTCACCGCACCGACTAGGGATCGAAATGGAAGCGGGTCTCTGGAGGAGTACAGCGATCGACTTGGCCCACGGTGGCAGTGGCCGGCAGTGGCGAGTCCATTCGTTCGGTCGTGGGACCGTCGCGGTGGGCACAGGATGGTCCATGTGGTGCCACTCGGTCTGTCCGCCGCAGCGCGACCATTCCAAATGCGCTTGGTGTGGAACTGGGCATCTTCGGAGTCGACCGACGGCACCGCGCTATCTCGATTCCAACTTTGGCCAGACTAGTCGCCGTGCCGACAGAAGATCACTCCACCGGATGCTTGGAACGAATCCACCACCGTCTGAGGGGAGACGGCTTCTTCACTTCGCTGAGATCTCCATCAGGCAGCCCCAACCAACG
>JADFQA010000026.1 GCA_022562055.1 Acidobacteriota bacterium
GAACTGGGTGACGACGCAGGCGTTCCCGGTCACTGGTGTTGATGATGCGATTGTTGATGGTCCCCAGACGTTCGATATCACGCATGTTGCGACGTCGGATGATCCGGCGTATAGCGATATTGGTGTGGCTTCGGTGTTGAATACGACGACTGACTTCGGTGATGCGGTTGGTGTGACGGTGACGGGTTCGCCGACTTCGGTGTCGGAGTCGGGGACGACGGATACGTATTCGGTGGTGTTGGATTCTGAGCCGACGGCGTCGGTGACGGTGACTGCAACGTCGACTGATACGGATGAGGCGACGGTGACGGTGTCGCGTACATTTACAACACTGAACTGGGAGACGCCGCAGAACTTCACGGTGACTGGTGTTGATGACTCGGTCGCCGAGGGTGATCATTCAGTGACGATCAGCCATACGGTCATATCGGGTGACCCCGAGTACAACGGTATCGCCGTGCTCAGCGTCACGGTGAACATCACCGACAACGATACGCTGAGCGTGACGGTGGCAGGCCCCGAGGTGGGCGGCGAAAACCTCGCATCGACGTTTGTGGCGACCCTGAACGGACCTGTCGCATCCCCCACCTACGCCTGGGTTGCCGTTTCCCCAACCGGATTTCCTGTGGCAGCCGGGACCGCATCGACCTTCAGTTTCACTCCAACCGGTGGCGGCAACTACTTCGTTTCCGTGATCGTGACCGACGCCGGTGAAACCAGTCCGGTGATCGGTGTGATCTTCAGGGTTCTGGGCGATCTCAATGGTTCGATATTCGCAAGCGACATTGTCTGGCTCGCAAACGAAGGGATCACTAAGGGCTGTAACCCGCCAGCGAACGACCAGTTCTGCCCGACGGACCAGGTGACCCGTGAGCAGATGGCTGCGTTCTTGGTCAGGGCGCTCGGACTCACCGATGATGGCGGCGGAAACAAATTCACTGACGACGACGGCTCCATCTTCGAACTTGATATTGCGAAGCTCGCCGCTGCGGGGATCACCAAGGGTTGTAACCCGCCGACAAACAACCAGTTCTGTCCCAACGACAAGGTCACCCGTGCGCAGATGGCTGCGTTTTTGGTCAGGGCGCTTGGGCTCACCGATGATGGCGGCGGCAACAAGTTTAACGATGACGACGGCTCCATCTTCGAACTTGACATAGCAAAGCTTGCTGCGGCGGGGATCACCAAGGGTTGTAACCCGCCGACAAACGACCAGTTCTGTCCCGACAACATTGTGACTCGTGAACAGATGGCTGCGTTCCTGCGTCGTGCTCTTGACAAATGACAATAGTCCCTGCCGACGCAGTTCTCGCTAGCGCCAGAGCGTGGATCGACGGCGACCCTGATCCCGTAACCCGTGCCGAAATGCAGAGTCTGATCGACGCGGGCGCGGTTGCAGAAATCGCCGAACGGATGGACGGAACGATCACGTTCGGAACCGCAGGGCTGCGCGGACGCGTCGAAGCGGGTTCGAATCGGATGAACCGGGCGACCGTCATCCGTGTCACGAGAGGTCTCGCCGACTATCTCATTGGCCGAGATGGGGACAATTCCGACGCGCCGGTTGTCGTCGGCTACGACGCCCGTCTGTCGAGTAGACAATTCGTTGAAGACACGGTTGGTGTGCTCGCAGCCGCCGGCCTGCCCGTCGTGATGTTCGACGAGTTTGTGCCGACGCCGCTCGTTGCTTACGCCGCCCTCGCCTACGGGGCGCGGGCCGCAATCGTGGTTACGGCAAGCCACAATCCCCCGCAGGACAACGGATACAAGGTGTTCGACAGCAACGGTGCGCAGATCGTGCAGCCCGTCGATCGGCTGATCGCAGACGCTGCCGATGCCGCTCCACCGGCCAACCAGATCGAAATTGCGGACCTCGATCACGCGGGCATCTCTGTGGCCCCGATGTCGATATTCGACGACTACCTAAACGACCTCGCCGACATTCGCACTCCCTTGGACGCCGCGCCCGACGTCACCATTGCATACTCTGCAATGCACGGTGTCGGTGGTGCCTTCATTGTGAAGGCACTGCGACATTTCGGCTATTCCGACGTTCACGTCGTTGCCGAGCAGTTTGAGCCCGACGGCAGATTCCCGACACTTCCATTTCCAAATCCTGAAGAACCCGGTGCGATGGATCTCCTGCTTGCGCTCGCTGAAACGTGCAGCGCAGACGTGGCGTTGGCGAACGATCCTGACGCCGATCGGCTGGCGGTCGCAATACACGACGGCGCACGCTGGACACCTCTGACCGGTAACCAGATTGGGTGGATTCTGGGCGAATATTTGCTCAGCCACCGGCAGATCAGGAATCCGTTTGTCGGCATGTCGATCGTATCATCGCCCCTCTTGCGCACAATCGCTAAAAAACGCGGCACGCAATTGCACACAACCCTCACCGGTTTCAAGTGGATCTGGAACGCGGCCCTCGACATCGGCAGCCTCAAAGGGTCGCCGTTTCTCTTCGGATATGAGGAAGCGCTCGGATACTCGGTCGGGCCAGCGGTCCGCGACAAGGATGGATTGTCCGCCGCGGTTGTCATGGTTGACTTGGTCGCTCGTCTCAAGGCGACCGGCGAAACTCTTCACTCTTACCTTGTGACTCTGGGTGAGACATACGGGCGGTGGGTGTCGGTGCAGCGCTCCGTAAAGCGCCCCGGCGCCGACGGGGCGGAAGTAATTGCCGCAGCCATGGACCAGTTGCGTCGGTCAACACCCCGAGAGGTCGGCGGCATCGCTGTCGTCGGGTCCGAGGATTTCATGACCGGTGCGGATCAGCGGCCTCGATATCTGCCGTCGTCGAACCTCATCGAGCTGTCGCTTGGAAATCGTGGTCGGGTCCTGGTTCGGCCCAGCGGCACCGAGCCGAAGCTGAAGATCTATGTAGATTTGGCGGTGGCAAGTGCCGAAACGCTTGAGGTGGCTGAGGAAACCGCCAAAGTTGTCGCTGAGGAATTAGTTGGCCACATTGGTCTCGGCTGAGTGGCATAACCAGATGAGTGGTCGCCATAATGGGGTTATTCGGTGACTACGCCGATCGCGGACCGCGGTCGGCCAGAGCTCCGAATCCCATTGTCGGATTGTGTAGCGAAACGCGGCCTTGCCGCAAGATGTGGCAACGCCTGTGCCTTACCAGGCAGGAGGAGCGCCAACGATGGCTTTTGAACTACCGCTCGCGAAATCAATCGCGGTAAACCCGTCGCAAGCCGAGATGCGGCGGTGGGTGCTAGAGCACATGCCTCGTGTGATCGAAACCGAGTTTGGCAACCTTAGTTACCAGGCTGAGGTGACCGCCCGCCTTGCCGGCTCGACGTTCTTTGTTGCGGACGAAGAAAATTTCCAGAATCGGATGAGCACAGAGGACGCCGCCGAATGGGCGGCGAAACAGGACTCCTACATTGCCGACAAGGACATGATCCTTATTGAGGGATACATCGGTCCCGATCCCGATTTTCGCACGGGGTGCCAGCTATTCATGGAGCGCACGAGCGCCAACATTCCAGCCATGCAGCAGCAGTTGTATTTCCCCAAGGATGCTGACTGGAAACCCGAATTCACTGTGATTTACACACCGGGTCTCCAAGCTCCCGGCATGCCTGACGACTGCCTTATCACCGTCAATCTTGACAACTACGTGACTCGAGTCTTTGGATCGGACTACTTCGGAGAGTCGAAAATGGGAGGCCTCAGGATGTGGAATCATCTTGTCTACCACCGCGGTGGCCTTGCCCTGCACTCAGGTCTCAAATCTTTCCCAGACGTAGACGGCGAGGAGAAAGTTGCGCTCATATTGGGTCTTTCGGGCACCGGCAAGACGACAACCACGTTTCGCCAACAGCTCGACTCACTTCCTGTGCAGGACGATTTCATGGCGCTCATGCCTGGTGGCACGGTCTACGCGTCGGAGAACGGTTGCTTCGCAAAGACCATCGGTCTCGACCCTGCCGACGAACCTACTATCCATGGAGGTACCACACACGCCGATGCCTGGTTGGAAAACACCCACACCGAACCAGATGGCACCGTAGATTTTTTCAACGATTCGTACACGGCAAATGGTCGTTCGACCTTTCCGCTCGCCAACATCCGCCACCGCGACCCCCGCGATTTGCCGAGCGCGAACTTCCTCTTTCTGCTCAACCGCAACGACACCATCATCCCCGCCGTCGCCCGTCTCAAACGGAAGCAAGCGGCGGCCTACTTCATGTTTGGAGAGACCAAGGGAACGTCGGCCGGTGGGAAGGCCGAGGCAGGTTTCAATCTGCGCATACCGGGGACGAATCCGTTCTTCTTCAACAACAATGCATGGCAAGGCAACCGGCTGCTTGACCTACTCGACACCATGCCCGACCTCGCCGTGTATCTCATGAACACCGGTCGCATCGGTGGGTCCGAAGACGACGAGCGTTCGAAAAAGGTCAAAATCGCTCATAGCTCTGCCGTCGTTGAAGGCATCGTGTCCGGTTCGATCGAGTGGGAGGAAGATCCTGACTTTGGGTACTGGGTTGCCATCAACCTTGCGGGTTTCCCCGATGACGAATTACTGCAACCCCGCCGACTCTACGAACGCCAGATGCGTTTGGAGGAATACGACTCGCTCGTGTCGAAACTCAAACAAGAACGCAAACAATACTTCGCTGGTTTTGTTGATCTTTCACCAGATATTATCGCCAGTGTGTAGGGGCCATTGACCAAGGCGGTCCCACGCCGGGCCAGATGGGACTCTGAGCTTGCGCGAGGCGGTATTCGATCGTCTTTCGTCGCTAGTGGCACGTCGGAACTAGTGTGTTGGTTGACGCTCGAAATGGGGCTGGCGCACCCTTCAGAAATTCGTCGTCCGGACCGATAGTGGACTAGTGAACGACTCATCACAATTCTCCTCCTCGATCGACAAGGCAACGTTTTCCGTTGCCAGACGCGGATATGCGAAGAAGGAAGTACGGGCATTTCTTGTCGAAGTCGAAGTCGCCTTTACGGACCTGGAGCGGCACACGCACGACGCCTCAGCGCGCATTCGGGACCTTGAGCGGCAGCTCGAATCGATGAAGGCCGCGGAGTCCAAGACGATGGACAATGCCCTGTACTCGGTGTTTGATGCGAAAGACCGAATTCTCGACAAGGCCCGTCGGCGGGCGGAGAAAGTCGAATCCCAGGCCCAGGAGCGTGCAGCCGAGCTTGTTCAGGAGGCCGAAAAGAATCTCGCGGCCTCTCGTGCCGGCCGGGGAACTGTTGGTGGTGAAACATCGGCTGAGGTCATTGCGGATGCTCATGCTGAGGCAGCGAGAATCCGAGAAGACGCCGCTCGGTTCGCCGCGACGGTATCCGATGGTGATGTTGAGACAATTGCAGGGGAACTGGCGAAGTCTCGCGCGGACCTCATCGCCGAGCGCGCCCGCGCTGACAAGGCAGAGGAAACCGCCCACCGAAAGGGCCAGGAACTCAATGATCTATTGCGTGACGCAAGCGAGGCGGAGAGCGTCGAAGACCTGAGTGAGGCACGCAGCCACGGGGCAACAATTGTGTCCCAAGCGCAGGAGGAGGCCGAGTCGATTCTCCAACGTGCGCGAGACGAGGCAAAGACTGTGCGAGAACTGGCACGCAAGCAAGGGGATCGGACAACGGCTGTCGCAGCGATGAGAGACCTTGCCTACGACACCGATCCCGCAGCCGCACTCGTTGCAGCCCGAAGCAAGATCGAGACGCTCGAAGCAAAGCTCGCTGCCGCACCAGGGCCCGACGATGCTGACGCGACGGAAGACCATCTGCGCGCAGGCGTCGAAGAAAGATCCGCTGCGGTTCTCGCCACAGAGGAACGCAATGCTGACCTAGAGGGACACCTTGCCGCGGCCCTTGCGGACAGCGAATCGCTCGAGGCTGTCCGAGCTGAACTGGTCGAGGCCTTAGATTCGGCCGGCAAGCTGAACGCTGCAGAGACTGAAATTGTTGAGCTAACCGCTGCACTCGACGACCTCCGGACCGAGGTCACGGCAATGTCTGAGGCCGTCGATCTGGCTAACGGTCGCGCCACCGAGGCAGTAACCGATCGCGACAAGGCAGGCCATGCCGCGGCCGAGCTCGACGAGCGCGACGCTCTGGCGACCCAACGTATAGAACTTGAAGAGAACGCCGCCAAGCTCGTCGAGGAGAATGAGCGGGCCGCCTCGGCTGTTGCCGCTGCGGGGGAGAGGGAGGCAGCCCTCGCTGACTTGCTCAAACAATCCGAGCAGACGCAAGCGGTCCTCACCGAGTCGCTCGAAAAAGCAGCGAGCGAACACGACCAAGTGGTAGCGGCGCTGGATTCACACATTCTTGACATGAAAGCCGCAGTCGCGGATGTGCAAGGTGAGCGCGATGCATTTGCACAGGCGAATACTGCGCTTGAGGCGAAGGTCGGACAGCTCCAGGATCGAACCCACGATCCGACACCAGCTACCGACACGGTCGTCAGCGAGATGCTGATCACGTCTGAAACTCGCGAAGATGTACCAGATTCTCCAGTGGATGCAGAGACCGACGAACTCGTCGCGACACCGTTTGTACGCGGTAGAAGCCGCTACGAACGCAACTCCGCAAAACTACCGAGGATCGGCGACCAGGGCGAGTCTGTGCTCGAATCGATGCGCAATCTCCGCGCATCGATGACCGACAAATAGCACCCGACAGGTACCGCCACCGTCCATGTTCGGCGCACCGCCCCGGTGGCCGTGCCTTCCATCTCATGGCGTTCGCGCGCTAGCGCCGGTTGCATTGCGCTGACTGCCATCTCACTAAGGCCTCATGCGTCTGCGGCTGCGCGGCCTTGAGATTGGGGTTCGCGGACGCCAAATAAAATGGAGCGAGAATGAAACGATTCTCGCGTTTTGCCATGCTTGTCATGGCTCTATCGCTGCTGATTGTGATGATTGCCCCAGCGTCAGCAATCACGGACGGGGAACTGGCCGGAGACGACCACCCCGAGGTGGTGCTCGTCCTTATGGAAGTCGACAGCGCCCCGGCATTTCGGTGCAGCGGCACGCTACTTTCGCCGACGATCGTCTTGACGGCCGGTCACTGCACCAACAACTTCCCGGGTTCCCCGTACACTGTGGTGTGTTCAGGATGGATCGTCAGAACGTGCTCGACTTCGTCGAATCCTACCCGCACCCCTGAAGTAGTCGATCTCAGAAGCGCTGCCTAGCAAAGCGAGAACCCGTCCGGCCAGTCCGGCGGGTTTTCGCTTTGCAGGCTTCAAAACAGGGCGGGACTAGTCCTGGCGCGCGCAGCCATTTACCCCCCGATTTCTGCGAATTGTGCTTCACCGATACCATCTCGCAGACCGATACTGTTCTGTATCGACGGCAGGCGTCCGGGACGGTCGTCTCAATTCTGTTTTTCTGGATTTACACCAACCCTTACTGACTGGCGAGGAGCCACTGTGTCTGACGATTTGATAACACCTCACGGCGGAACGCTCATTGATCTCATCGTCGATGAAACAAGAGCGGCCGAGCTCAGAGAGGCATCTCGCAGTTACAAGTCTTGGGATCTCACCCCGCGCCAGATGAACGATATCGAGTTGCTCATAAGCGGAGCGTTCTCGCCGCTCACCGGATTCCTCGCAAAGGCTGACTACGAGTCCGTTCGAGACGACATGCGGCTCGTCGACGGCACCCTGTGGCCAATGCCGATAACGCTCGACGTCACCGCTGAGTTTGCCGAGACGGTCACCGCCGGAGAGAAAGTTGCGCTGCGCGACCCCGAAGGCGTCATGCTTGCGGTCATCACTGTCAGCGACGTGTGGCAGCCAGACCTCGACGACGAGGCACAGAAGGTCTTCGGGACGACCAATGTTGAACACCCAGCGGTCGCGTACCTGAAGAACATCGGCAACTCTCACTACGTTGGGGGAACCGTCGAGGGCCTGCAACGCCCAACTCACTACGATTTCAACGACCTTCGGACCACGCCGGCGGAGTTGCGGGCGCAGTTCACCGCGGCTGGTGTCACCGATGTTGTCGCCTTCCAGACGCGCAACCCGATGCATCGCGCACATGTGGAACTCACGATGCGTGCGGCCGAGGAAACCGGCGCCCACCTTCTGATCCACCCGGTTGTGGGCATGACCAAGTCCGGTGACGTTGACCATTACACCAGGGTCCGTGTCTACAAGGCGCTGATGTCACGGTACTCCCCAGGCTCCGCAAGCGTCTCGCTGTTGGGACTTGCTATGAGGATGGGTGGCCCCCGCGAGGCCGTGTGGCACGCCCTCATCCGCAAGAACTACGGCGTGAACCATTTCATTGTCGGACGTGATCACGCCGGTCCCGGGTCGGACTCGAAAGGCAAAGCGTTCTATGGGCCGTACGAGGCGCAAGAACTCGTGATCTCCCTTGAGGAGGAGATGGGGGTGAAGCTGGTTCCGTTCAAGTTGATGGTGTTCGTGCCTGACCATGACACGTACATGCCCATCGACGAGGTGCCTGACGGAACAGATTTCCTTTCAATCTCGGGCACGGAGCTTCGTCAGATGCTCGCCGACGGGTCTGAGATTCCGGAGTGGTTCACATATCCGGAGGTCGTTAGTGAGCTCCGTAAGACCAGCCGGGCCCGTATCGACCAAGGTTTCACTGTCTTCTTCACCGGTCTGTCTGGCTCTGGTAAGTCGACCATTGCGAACGCTCTCATGGTGAAACTTCTTGAGCGTGGCGGCCGTTCTTTGACGCTGCTCGATGGCGACATCGTTCGGCGGAATCTCTCGAAGGGCCTCGGGTTCTCGAAGGAGGATCGCGACACAAACATCATTCGCATTGGCTACGTTGCCTCTGAGATCACGAAGGCCGGCGGTATAGCCGTGTGCGCACCGATTGCTCCTTATGCCGGCCCGCGGGCGGCGAACCGTGAGGCGATCTCAGCCGTCGGCGGTTATATGCTTGTCCACGTCGCGACGCCGCTAGAGGTCTGTGAGCAGCGAGATCGTAAGGGTCTCTACGCCAAGGCGCGCGCCGGTATCATCAAGGAATTCACGGGAATTTCCGATCCGTACGAGGTGCCTACCGACGCCGAGGTTGTCGTGCAGACAACTGAGGTTTCGGCGGATGAGGCGGCGGAAACGATCGTCCAGTATCTCGTTGCCGAGGGTTACCTCAACAAGGGCGCATAGCTCATGGCTCGGGTCACCAACACGGACGACCTTGAGCGTATCGAAGCAGCTCTTGATCGAGCAGAAGCTGTCCTAGAGGCCTTTACACCGGGTGCGGTCGAGGCGCAGATGAAGTCCGGTGATGATCCTCTCACCGCCGCGGACCTCGCCGTGGACAAGGTCTTGCGTGAGACACTGCCCCGTGTCGGTGAAGGTTGGTTGTCAGAAGAAACCGCCGACAGTCCTGGTCGACTGTCTTGCGAAAGAACATGGATTGTCGACCCGATCGACGGTACCCGTGAGTTCGTGCTTGGTATCCCCGAGTGGTGTGTCTCGATCGCGCTTGTTGTGCACGGCGTGGCGGTGGCCGGTGGGGTTCTCAACCCTGGTGCCGGCCACCGTATCGTCGGTTCGATCGATGATGGTGTAACTCTGAACGGTGTCGCGGTGAGACCGACGACACGAACTTCGATCGCCGGCGCCCTGGTGCTCGCTTCTCGTTCTGAGATGAAACGTCGAGAGTGGGAACCTTTTCTTGAGACGTCGATAGCGGTCAGAACCATGGGTTCGGTCGCGTACAAGATCGCTTGCGTCGCTGCTGGGCTTGCCGACGCAACCTGGACCCTTGTGCCAAAGAACGAATGGGACGTCGCCGGTGGTGTCGCCCTCGTCCGCGCCGCCGGCGGATCGGTCACCGGGCCGATGTTTGAACCCGTCACTTTCAACAACCCCGACCCTCTAATGCCGGGCCTCATCGTCACCAACGGCGCCCTGCGTGGGTCCGTCGAAGCGCTCATCGAGCAGGTGCGCCCAACCGGCTAGCGCAGTCGCGTTCGGTGGCAATGTTTCGTGTTTGTTCACGGGACATTGCCGTGGGGCTCTGCGATGCTTGGTGCGGAGGTACTTCGGTATGAGATTGCTTGTTGGTGTCGTCGCCTTTGCTCTGGTTGTCACTGCGTGTGGTGGAGGATCGGTTGTCGAGTCAACGTCATCCGCGGCTTCGACTTCTGGTGGGTCGTTGCAGTCCGACGCCGCGGCTCCGAGTGTGACAGATTCTCCACAGGAATCCGGCGATGTTGCAGATACACCAGTCGATGAGGCATCACCGTCGACCACCGAAGACGTGGTTCCTAGCCGGGTCGGCGCGCCACCCGTTCTCAGCGAGACCAATTTGGGGCTCGTTGATTTGGAAGGTTGGTTGCAGTCAGACTTCACGTCGCTCGAAGAGCTGCGGGGCAAGGTTGTAGTAGTTGATTTTTGGACGTTTGGATGTATCAACTGCAAACGCACCATTCCACATCTACAGAAGTTGTACGAGACCTACCGTGACAATGGTCTCGAGATCGTCGGTGTCCACGCACCCGAATTCTCATACGAGGCCGACGTCGACAACATCAAGCAAGCACTCATCGATCTTGGTGTTGTCTGGCCTATCGCCCTTGATACCAACAAGAAGAACTTCCGGGCATGGCAGAAGGGCCGGGCGTTCTGGCCGAGAAAGTTTGTTCTCGACAAGCAGGGCAGGATCCGTTGGGACCACATCGGCGAGGGTGCCTACGACGACCTGTCAGCCACCGTTGCGTACCTGCTTGAGGAAGACGTGTGAGTTTCGGACTTGTCGTCGAGGGTGCCCAGTCTGTGGTGCTGGCGTGCTCTCTCGGTCTTCTCATCCCTGCGTTCGGCACGGTCCTCGGTGTTCGCGCGGGTGGCCGATTACAGGGCATTGTGGTGTTCGGTGTCGCTGCTGGTTTTGGAGCGTGGCTGACCGTTGCCGGATGGAACGGTTGGGCGACCGGACGGTTCGTGCAGATTGCGATAGTTGGTGGTGGTGTTGCGGCGTTGTGGCGCGGTGGACACGTTGTTCGACTCGGTGGCGCTGGTCTCATCGGTGTGTTTGCCGGGTTGACGTGGACACCCTGTGTGGGTGAACATTTCGGCACTGTCCTTACCGGCGGGGTGCGCGATCCGTGGCCGGCATTGGTTCCACTCATCGCATACGTCCTCGCCGTGTTGCTGATTGCCCTCGTCGGGGCGGCGGTTGTCGACTATCTGCCCGGTCTGAAGAAGCGCACCGCCGGGCCACGGTTGCGGTACATGGGCATTGGATTTCTCGTTGCGGTGGCATTGCTTGTGGGAGCCGGCAGGTACGACGCGGTGCAAAGCCAACTCGTGCGCTGGAGCCTGTAGCTGTTCGGCGGACGCCATCTGACGAGGTCGCATTTCGCCCGGTCTCGTGGAGTGCTGGGTGTCAGAAACCTGGATCGGGAGCAGTTGCCTCTGTCAGTGAGTCACGATCGATCACGGCGAGTGTGTCAAGGAACATCTGCAGCTCGTCCCACGAGAAACAGTTTCCGCCTCCGACGAGTCTGGCGTCGGAGGCAGAGCCGCAGGTATCCGTCACCGTCAGTGCGACAAAGTAGAAGTCGCCGTTGAACGCGAGGGTCATGGTGGAAGCTGTGTCTTTTCGATAAATGGGAGCGGAACCGTCTGGTTCAAGGTTGATCGGGGCAAGTACCGGTTCGAGCCGAAATCTAATGTCCTCGTATGAGGCGGCGTTGATCGATTCCGCTTCCGGCGGAAATTTGCCGACCGTGAGCTCGAGGACCACCGTCGCGCCTGATCCGTTCGCACCCGCTTGTTTGCCCCCGAGGCGGTAGACATACGTGCCATTGCTGGGAAATACAGGCACCGTCGCCTTGCTCATGACAGACACCGACGGGGAAGCGATCAGCGGTGATATCAGCGGTGCCACCACCGCAATGTTGCTGTCGCCGCTCATTACTGCAAGCTCGGCGGAAGCCTGCTGGACTTCTGCGCTGAACTCGGGGAGGGGTAGCAGTGGAAGAGATGGATATCCGTTGTCCTTGCTGGAGTTCGACAAAACGCAGGCAGACAGCACCAGGGATAACAAAGCCAGCAGCGGGAACACCATCGTGGTACCTAAGACCCGCAAAGGAGTCCCAGAGCCGGCAGAGGATCCGTCCTGCGCGATGCGGTGGCGCCCTACATTGGCCATCGTCTCATTGGGGTATCGGTGTGCCCTGATGGAACACCATCTGCCAGGTCTCGCCTTTGCTCCGCCAGATCGAACTTCGTACCGTGTACGAGTCTGTGTCGAAGTCCGGCGATGAGTGCCGACAGCGGTAGGTCACCAGAATGAGGCCGTCGGCCAGCTCGTTGGTCTCGAAGTTGCTGACGGTTCGAGTGGCTTGCGAAGTCTCTGTCGATGCGACGAGGTGGGCAATGGTCTCCTGTTTGGTCCACACCCGGCCTGAGGCGCCGAATTCGGTGAAGTCGTCTGCGAGCAGGCGTTGCAAGCACCGGTGCCGACGATCGCGTGTCCGAGTCGAGCAGGCGCTCTTCTAGGACGAGGACGTGTGCGGCGATCTGGTCACTGTTCATACGAACAGACTGTCGGCTCATTGGATGGACTCGCCCAGGTGGGTTCGAACGTGACGCGCCGGCTACCGGACTCCAAGTTGCGTGAAGATGGCGCGTCATCGGGCAAGGTGGTGTTCGCCACGAGATTCGGCGAGTTTGATCTGCTTCTGTCGTTCAGCGAAACGACTCTTGCGGTTGTCCGTGATGGTGTCGAAACACGCCGGGCAGGTCACACCCACGGCGTAACGCGGGTCGTCTCGATCTTGTGGTGTAACCACGCTGTTGCAGCTTGGGCACTGATCGTTGTCTCCAGGGATGAGACCATGCCCTACAGATACCCGTCGGTCGAAGACATAACACTCACCGCTCCACGTCGAGTTCTCCGCAGGCGTCGATTCAAGATATTTCAGGATCCCGCCATCGAGTTGGTACACCTGCTCGAAGCCTTGATCTTTCATCCAGGCCGTAGCTTTCTCACATCGGATCCCGCCGGTACAAAACATGGCTACCGCCGGTTTGTCCGTGAGCTGGGGCGTCTCGGCCACCCAGGTGGGGAAGTCCCGGAAGGAGTCCGTTGCAGGGTTGAGCGCGTCGGTGAAGGTGCCAATGGCGAATTCGTAGTCGTTGCGGGTATCGATCACAACAACGTTTGGGTCGTTTATCAGCTCGTTCCACTCTGATGGTGGGACACGGATACCCGAGTTACCAACCGAGTTGACCGCGCCGACACCGAGGGAGACGATCTCGTCCTTGAGGCGAACCTTGAGCCTGAGAAATGGCGGTTCCTCCGCCGTTGAGCGCTTCTCTTGTATGTCAGCAAAACGGCGGTCTGCTCGGATGAAATTCATGACCGCGTCGATACCCACGTCAGGCCCAGCGATCGTCCCGTTGATGCCCTCGTCAGCGAGCAAGATCGTGCCAAGAACCCGGTTGTCTTCGCAGACGCGGCGAAGTGCATCCTGGAAATCTCCGAAATCAGAGAAATCAACAAATTTGTAAAACGCTGTGATCAGGAACATGGCCCACCCGTGATGTCAGCCGGTACGGTAGTACGCGCTCCTCGGAGGGAGCTTTCCGTGTCGGTCTGGCGGGTGCCGCCGTTCCAGCGGGCGGCTATCGACGGCTCAATCTGGGTATCGGGCAGTGACTTTGACGCTGCCCGAGCCGGCGCTGGTTACGTCCCCGCGTTGTGGAGTTCTAAGGATGGAACGGCCTGAATACGTGTGGCCCCGGACGACGTGACCACGGCGATCCCCTTCATCGTGATCGATACACCCGGCATCCGACTTGGTGTCTGGCCGCCGCCGTACAGCCTGATCGATGGACCCGTTCAGATCTTCATGGCCGACAGACTCCAACCAACTGGTTGATCTGCTCCTCAATGCAGGTCTCATCAACATGCTCGGCTCGATCGCGGCATATCGGCCGAGTGCGAAATACCGGTACTGAAAGGTGGGGAGCCTTGCCTGAGAATCTGGAGGATTTTCAAAGCGACCCGTCGCCGACGGAGGAGGCGAAAGGGGCGTGACCGTCCAGCAACGCTGGGCCGCGGTTCCAAACGCACACGATGGGCGAGAGGCATACCTGAACCACACGGTACGACTTGCCTTATTCCACACTGAAGTTGTGGAGCAACCGTGCCCGGGGACGCGAAATCGGAGGGAGGAGAGGTGGGTAGTGGTGTCGAGGCTCGGCAGAGACTCGAAAGCCACGGGGAGACAGACCTTCTTTCGTGGGCCCGGTGGGAATCGAACCCACGACCTCCGGATTAAAAGTCCGCTGCTCTACCGATTGAGCTACAGGCCCGCGGCGGAAAGAGTAGTCGCTCACAGACCCCCCAGCTCCCTGTTCTGGCGTCCAATCGTGCCGGATACGGCACGATTGGACGCCAGAACAGGGATTTTGACGGGCGTCTGTCACGAACGTGGGGTTGGCTCCGGATCGGGGACCGCACGGATCCCGCGGGGGCGGGCGGCCACTTCCCACGGGCGAGCTATGACATTCCAGGCGAGAATGACAGCGGCGAGGGGGACACCGAGATTCGATTCGACCGTCACCGTGTTGTACGAAACCAAGGATCCTCGGATCTCCGCGATCGGCGTACTACCGACGTTGATGTGCCACCTGCGAGGCCGTGGGTGCGAGATCAGCTCGTACGAAAACATCGGGCTGGAGATATTCCAACGCCGTCCGAACAGCGACCTTCTCGTGATCCAAGCGAGCCGCGGGTCATCACTCGTGACAAGGTTGACGACACCTTCACCGTCGGGTTCGAGAAGCCAGCGATCACCGTCGATTGTCGACACGTCGGTCACGAACTGGCGTGGGTAGCGTCGCATTGTCGCAATCGTTTGGCCAGCGGACTCAAGCGACCATTCATTCGAGAAAGCGGCGCTTTTCATCGCGGCCGTGCCCGTGATCATGCGCCGTGTTGGTGCGTGCATACCTCAACCGTAGCCCTCGCGGCGCCCAACTGTCGCCGGCGGTACGATTGTGGGCATGAAGCTGCACCTCCTCGACGGCACCTACGAGCTGTTTCGTTCTCACTTTGGTGCGCCGTCGCGCAAGGCGCCCGACGGCCGAGAGGTTGGCGCCACCTACGGGATCATTGCCTCGACGCTGTCGCTTCTCGACACCGCAGGCGTCACGCACCTTGGGGCGGCTTTCGACTCCGTGATTCGTTCCTTCAGAAACGACGTGTTTCCCGGGTACAAGGACGGCGAGGGGATTGACGAAGATCTCCTGGCGCAGTTCGCACTCGCTGAGCGGGCATTGAAATCAATCGGTGTTGTTGTCTGGTCGATGTACGAATTCGAAGCCGACGATGCGTTGGCGACGGCTGCGGCGCGCTGGGCTCCCGATGTTGAGCAGGTCGTCGTGTGTACTCCGGACAAGGACATGGCGCAGCTCTATTGGGATCCGAAGGTAGTTGGGTACGACCGTCGCCGAGAGATCTTCATGGACGCCGCGGGAGTTGTCGAGAAGTTCGGTGTCGACCCCAAGTCGATCCCCGACTACTTGGCCCTCGTGGGAGACACGGCCGACGCGATTCCGGGTCTGCGAGGTTGGGGGGCAAAATCGTCGTCCATCATCCTGGGCTGCTACAAGACGTTGGAGAATATTCCACTTGAGGCGTCACGTTGGGCGGTGAAGGTGCGCGGCGCGGAGAAGCTTTGTCTCACACTTCGTGAAAACATGGGTGATGCGGTGCTGTACAGATTTCTCGCAAAGCTCAGATACGATGTGCCGATACTCGAGACCCTTGAGGACCTTGAGTGGAAGGGTGCCCATCTGGAGCACTTCACCAAGCTTTGTGACGAACTCGGATTTGGTCGCTTGGTCGAACGTCCGAAACGGTGGCAGAACCCGTCCTAACCGCTTGATAAGCGATTGTCATGTATTGCGGTGAGGGCCGCTCGGTACCCGGGCATTCCATGGAATCCTGGGCCCGGCGTCGCGGCTGCTGATGCTAAGTAGACGCCTTTCCCGATGCGATGTGGGTGGCGGATGAGACGTGGTCGCCGAATGACAGCGCTGACGCCGAACTGTCCCATCCCGAGGTCGCCACCGACAAGATTCGCGTTCGAGCGTTCCAGTTCCGCTGGTGACGACACTGTCCGACGTAGTATCAATTTGGAGAAACCTGGGGCGAATCGTTCAACCTGACTCTCGATCGCCTCGGTCACATCGCTCGCCCATCCGTTTGGCACGTGTGCGTATGCCCACGCTGTGTGTTTCCCCGCCGGGGCACGTGTAGGGTCAACAACGCTCGGTTGCGTCAAGATCACAAACGGTTGATCGGATACCCTTCCGTTCCACATTGCCAGCTCGCTCGCCTCGATCTCAGCAACGGTACCGCCGAGGTGCACCGTCGCTGAGGCAGCGCAGATTGGATCTGACCACGGGATTGCGCCATCAAGAGCCCAGTCGAGCTTGAATATCCCGGGGCCGCGTTTCGACTTTGCTAGACGCCTACTGACAGACGGAAATAGGGTGTCGCCGGCAATCCTCCCGGCCGCGGGGCCGGATGTCGCCAACAGGATCGCTGACGATGGTACGAGATCTGAGATGCTTGTGATACGTGTGTCCACATGGATGGTCCCACCGCTGCCAACGACGATCCGCTCAAGTGCGTCGATGACAGACTGGGTTCCACCGCTGACAACCGGCCACCCGACCGTTCGAGCAGCGGCTGCCAGGATGAGGCCCACTCCAGTCACGCCGCGGACGGTGAAGGGCGCAACGGCGTGGGCCGCTATCCCTGCAAACAACAGGCCGGCCTCGTCGGTGTCGAATCGTCTGGCGCGCAGGTCGGCTCGCCGAAGAGCTCGGAACGCAAAGGATACGGCACGGGGCAGGTCCCGCATCGCTGGAAATGGCGCGGAAAACGCGATCCGAGTTGTCGCATCGACGTGGGTGGCTGAGGACGCTAGCCATCGATCCCACAACGCATCATCGAGGCCGACAAGGCCCGTATCTGGAGCCAAGCCGACCGCGGGTGCGTTGTCGCGAGGATGTGCAACCGCGACGATTGGGTTGAGGTACTCGACTTGACCATTCACCCCGAGGTCCGAGAACGCTGGGGAGAGGACAGCCATCGGCACCACTGACGCCCCTACGTCGTGCACGAATCCCGGTCTTCCAAGGTCGACAGTGCGGCCGGCACCTCCAATCGTGCTGGTCGCCTCGTACAAGTTCACTACCCAGCCGCGCTGGGCGAGAAGCGCGCCCGCAGTGAGGCCGTTCACTCCGCATCCAACAATTGTCGCCGTCCGGTTCATCCGTTGAGTATTGCAGCGGCCGAGCTTCACTCAACACGTTTTTGGAGGCCTCCGACGGAGGCGTTGTCTTGGCGATCCGGGCGTCTCGACAGAGACAAGTCCGCACCGCAGGTGGTACCTCTAGCTTTCAGAGAACCTCGCAGCGCCGGTCCGAATCGGCGTTTTGAAGAAGGCACCAACTGTTTTCTGTTTTGCGTGCTAGCTCGTACGAAATCCGCCGAGCTGTGACCTCGGGGCGGGTCAGGTGTGGTCGGCGTTGGCGAGTCGCTGAAGCCCCGGAACGTCGACCGGTGTTATGCGGCGGTAACCGGTGGTAATGAGTCCGGCTTCGCGCAGGTCCGAAATTGCCTCGTTCACCGCCTGGCGGCTCACCCCCATGAGCGCCGCGATGGTCGCTTGCGACAACTTGACCTCTTCACCCTCGTCGACAATCAGGTCGGCCACACGGGCCTTGACGGTTCTGTGCATCAGCCGAAGGACCCGACGTTGGGTTCGTTCAAGTTGGCGAAGACCGGCCACAAGCCAGCGCAGGCAAAGCGCCGGGTGGCGTGCCAGTTCGGCCAGCAGCGGCTCTCGATCAAAACGCAAGAGTTCAACGGGTCCGGCCGCCTGGGCTGATGAGATGTATGGCTCATTGCTAAAGAGTGCAATGTCTCCAATGACGCCCCCCGGAAGGACGCGGGTCACAACTCTGCGGCCTGCGCCAGATCCGCGGTATAACTCGACCGTCCCTTTCACGACAACGTAGGCGGCGATTGCTTCTTCGCCCTCGCGGAACAAATGGCTGCGATCAAACTTCTTCAGCTTGATCGCCACGCGATCAAGCATCTCTATATCGTTGGGGTGCAGAGGCGAGTAGTCAGCTCGTCCAAAGCTCCTGGCCAGCCAATCAAGATGCTGTCGGTCGGCAACTTCAGTGTTTATTGCGCGCACGCCATGCGTAGTTCTCGATCTGTGTTATGGACCCCGAGTGTCGGGGTTCCGACAGTTCGTGAATAACCATAGCGTTGAATCGTTTTACGATGTGAAGCACCCTATAAAGGAGGACATAATGGCGTTCGATGCGCTTGTTACGCCTGAGAAAGGCAGTTCGGCTAGCACCGAGATCCCGCACACGAAGGTGGGCCTTATCGTTGGTGTCGTGGGGGTCATGATTGCCATGATCGCCTTCGTGGCTAACTTTGTTGCAGTCAGCTCTCTCCAAGACGGAGATGTTGTCTCAGCAAGGGAAACACTGGCATGGTCGTTTGGGCTTACGACCCTTGCATTCGGCACGGTGAAGTTCGGAATCGCAATCGTGTTAGTTGGCATTCTGATTCGGATTTGGTTCCGACTCGAATCGATCAAGGAAACCCTTCCAAAACTGAAATCCGGAGGCGAAGACAGCTATCGAGTTGGCAGCGATACCGAAACCGCCCATGGGGTGGCCACGGTGACGGCCGATATCCCGGAGCCTCTGCCTATCCACAAGATGGCAAAGACAATGTGGGCACCGATGCTCGCGATGGGATACATGGTGCTCATAGCAGGCACCGTCATGTCGTTTGTGTGGTCTTCAGACGTGGCAACCGACCCGGGAGCAGCGTTCGATGCGGCTGCCTGGACTCAAGGATTGCAGTTCCTCGGTGAAGCATTGCTTCTTTCAGGAATCAGCTTCCTCTTGGGCTCGATCCTTGCCAATCTGCGAAGCGGCGGCGCCGAGGTTCAGAAAGCACTTGGGCTACCAGTTGTGACTCTGAAGATGCCCGTGACCGCCAAGGCGTTCGTCGGACTCATGATGATGGGGCTCATGCTCGGCATTGTGCAGTTCGTGTTCTACATCGTCGTAACCACATCGACCGATCCTGGCCAGATCGCTACCGCGACTGCTTGGCTCGGCCCAACACGCGAGCTGAGCCTTGCGTTCCTGCTGAGCGGCATTGTGCTCGCTCTCGCGACCATTGCGAACGTGCTCGGATTCCAGTTCAGCCGAATCAAGGGAATTATTGCCGGTACGTGATTGCGACCACCCCGGTTCGTCACATTATCTAAAGGAGAAACACAATGGCCGCAACACTTACTTCATCATTCGACACCGAGGAGTCGAAGGTCCAACCAGACCTGAATCTTCCTCAAAAGCTGGGGAACAAGCTCTGGCTGCCCATGTTCTTTATGGGTTTGATGGGATTCGTAATCGGATTTGGGCTGCATCTCGCCAAGACAAGCGAAGTGGCTGATGCAACCGACCCTGAGAAGATTTCTCAACTCGCCCACCTGGCAACTGCCTTCATGTTCATTGGATTCACCGCAGTATTCTCGGCCATCGCATTTGCGATTGCCCGCATACTGGGTGCATTCCGAACGGGTGGCGCATCGATTCAGCTAGCCAGCGGAAGCGCGGCGAAAACCCTCAAGATGCCGATTGAAGGCAAAGCCTTCATTGGCCTGATGGCGATGGGCATGATGCTCCTAATCGGGGGTGTCATCGGGCACTTCATCGTCGCCGGCCAGGTTGGTGACAGCATGAGCCTTGAAGACGCCGAACTCTGGTCGATTCGACTTGAGGCAATCCGTCGTCTTGGCGTAGCCATTTACCTGCTGTCCTTCTTGCAGGGACTGGCGACCATCATCCGGGTATTGCGGTTCCAATCGCTCCGTATGAGAGAACTCGTCGGGTAGTACCGCAGTCCAGTCGACGCACGAAAAAGCCCCGCCATATGGCGGGGCTTTTTCATGATGGTTCAGCGTTTCGCCTAGACGGCTACGCGATCCTTGAGACCCTTCGCCGGACGGAACTTCGCATGTTTCTTGGCCGCGATCTGGATTGTTTCGCCGGTGGCCGGATTACGCCCTAAGCGGGCCTTGCTACGGCTGGTATAAAACTTGCCGAAGCCACCGATCGAGATCTCACGGTCAGCGTCGAGCTCAACCGCAATGATGCCCTTGCCCGATTCCGAGCTGAAAATGATATCGATTACCTCTGCTGCCTTGGCCAAGCTGAGGTCGGCCTTCTTAGCGAGCTTGCTCGCCATCTCCGTTTTGTTCACAAGAACTCCTGTCTCGGTGCGGTCCGGGCCCTTTCCGGCCGCCTTGCAAGCGCCCAAACTACACGTGTTTCGGGAGAAATCGCAGTTTTTCCGAAAATAGTGCTACCCGCGGCTCATGAATGGCGGCGGGGCCATGGTTGGATGTGTCGTCGACGGCGATATGAATGGCCGGTCGATAACTCCGGCCCGGCCACTATTTCGTGTCCAGACCGGAGTCGTTCGACGACTAGACATCCTGGAAGACGAACTCGGGATACACATCGATCCGGTGCTCCGAAAGATCGAGCCCGTGCAGTTCCTCTTCTCGAGATACTCTGACTCCTACGAGACGGTCGACCAGCTTGAACACTGCGAAGCTCGTGATGAACGTCCAGGTAACAATCGCTGCAATTCCGATGACCTGTGGCGCGATCGACACCTGCGAGTTGAAGATGCCGACGGCGAGTACTCCCCACATGCCGGCTGCTCCGTGGACGGCTATGGCACCGACCGGGTCGTCGAGGCGGACCTTCTCAAGCAGCAGGACCGCGCCGATCATGATGCCGGCGCCGATTGCACCGACCAGTATCGACACGCCAAAGCTGAGACTATTGGCACCGGCGGTGATGCTCACAAGGCCTGCGAGCACACCGTTGAGAGTGAAGCCGACATCAGGGTGCCCGAGGATCTTCCACGACATGAACATGGCGGATAGTGCACCCGCTCCCGCGGCGAGGGTTGTTGTCACCGCAGGTGTTGCAATGTCTGCACCGACTGCAACGAGAGTCGACCCGGCGTTGAAGCCGTACCAGCCGAACCACAGGATGAGAACACCCAAAGCACCTAACACGAGCGAGTGTCCAGGAATCGATTGCGGTGTGCCGTCCTCGGCAAATTTTCCGATGCGGGGCCCCACAACAATGACACCGGCGAGTGCGGCGACACCACCGAGGAGGTGTACGACACCTGAGCCGGCGAAGTCAACGAATCCTAGGTCAGCAAGCCATCCTCCGTCGGTCCACACCCAGTGTGTCACGACCGGGTAGATGAGTCCGGTGATGAACGGGGTGATCATGAGGTACGCCTTGAACTTGGTCCGCCCGGCAATGGCGCCAGACATGATGGTTGCGGCTGTTGCCGCAAAGACGACTTGGAAGAACCATTCCGACGAGCGGCTTACGTCGTTGAAAAAGAACCCATCGCCCCAACCGAAGAATCCACCGACATTCGTCCCGCCATACGCCAGGCCGAAGCCGACCGCCCAGTAGACGATGCCACCGATCGAGAAGTCCATCACGTTTTTCATGATGATGTTACCGGCGTTTTTCGCCCGCGTGAAGCCTGCCTCAACGAGCGCAAAGCCCGCCTGCATGAACATCACCAGTATCGCTGCGATGACGATCCATACTTCATCGATCGCTCGCGCAAGGTCTTGTATTTCCATCCGGGTTTCCTTCGGTAAGGGTGCTCGTGATGAACGTACGACATGGTCTTTTCTGTCTGGTTGCTGGCCGGTTACGGCAATGCGAACTTCGTGTTGCAGGAGTGTTTCGGACTCGTCGGCCGCTGGTGCTTCGGCGCATCTAGGATTGAGCGGTCGGCTGAGCCATGGAGGCGTTGTGGCGGCTGCGATAACCGTGGAAAACTTGACTAAGTCGTACGGCGACGTACATGCGGTGTGCGGCATAGATTTTGATGTAGCCGAAGGCGAAGTGTTCGCTCTGCTCGGCCCAAACGGTGCCGGCAAATCAACAACGGTCGAGATCCTTGAGGGACATCGTTCTCGAAGCGGCGGTTCGGTGACGGTTCTCGGTGTCGACCCCGCGACCGGCGGAGCTCGGTTTCGTGACCGCATCGGAGTGGTGCTTCAAGAAACCATCGTTGAGAAACAGCTCACCGTACTTGAGGCGATCCGGTTTCACGCTGATCCGTACACGAAACGGCGTGCCGCCGAAGAGCTCATCGAGATCGTTGGTCTACAAGAGAAGACCGATGCCAGGGTCGGGACGTTGTCCGGGGGGCAGCAGCGTCGTCTCGAGCTGGCGCTTGGTCTTGTTGGCGACCCGGACCTGATCTTTCTTGACGAACCGACCACCGGGTTTGACCCTTCGGCGCGGCGTCAAGCGTGGAGCATCATTGATAATCTTAGGTCGCTCGGCAAGACGATCTTGTTGACGACTCACTACATGGACGAGGCGCAGCATCTCGCCGATCGTGTCGCGGTGATCGCAAGAGGCAAGATCATCGCACAGGGGACACCTGACACTATCGGTGCCGACCGACGGGATATCACCGTTGTGCGATTTGTGTTCAACGGCGCCGCGGCCGACCTGCCGGTCGATGCTGCGATCGGGGCGAACGGTGCAGTCGAGGTCAAAACCTCCGACCCCGTTGAGACGATGCACGCGCTCACGACCTGGGCACTCTCGAACGGCGTTGCACTCGATGGCCTCACCATGTCAAAGCCAACTCTTGAGGACATCTACCTCGAGCTTGTTGGGGAGGTTGCCGAGTGACAGCCAGCATGAGCACCCTTCGCCTCGTCCGCAGGCAGATCAAGTACCAAAACCTTGTGTTCTGGAGGAACCCGGCCGCAGCTTTTTTCACCGTTGTTTTCCCGTTGATGTTCTTCTTCGTGTTCACCCTCATTTTCGGCAACGAGGAGATAGAGGGCCTCGGAGTCACCACGGCGCAGTTCTATGCACCAACCCTTGCAGTCTTCGCAGCGGTCTCAGCGACATACACAAACCTCGCCATAGGAACCGCGATTGCCCGTGACGAAGGGCTTCTCAAACGTGTCCGCAGCACACCTATGCCGCCGTGGGTGTACCTCGCCGGCCGGGTGGGGTCGGCCATAGCGATCTCGTTCATTTCGTCAGGCATCATGCTGAGCGTTGGTGTGGTCTTTTATGGGGTCAACGTTTATGCGGTCTCGCTGCCGGGGGCTTTGCTGACTTTCCTGGTGGGCATTGCTGTCTTCGCAACTCTCGGCTTGCTGCTCGCCGCGGTGTCTTCAAACGGCGCTACCGCACCGGCGCTCACTAACGCAACCCTTCTGCCACTCGCGTTTATCTCTGATGTGTTCATCCCACCATCTGCCAACGCTCCCGCTTGGCTGAGCACGGTCGCCGACTTGTTTCCCCTGCGACATTTCGCGACCTCGTTCGGCAAGGCCTTTAACCCGGTTGAGGTCGTCGGGGCGTCTGTCGGTGACTTCTTCGACCCGGTTTCACTCGGGGTCATGGTGTTGTGGGGCTTTGGCGGTGCACTGCTGGCCCTCAAATTGTTCAAGTGGAGTCCTCAGCCAGGTGGACGGTCGAAGCGCGGACGCCGGAGGAACAGGGGGTGAGCGGTGAATTCGAGCATGTGGGAGTCACTGTCGAAGGTCATCTCGGTCGACTCGTTCTGAACCGCCCACCTCGTAACGCGTTGAGCTTGGACATGCAACGTGAGTTGGCTGATGCTGCCGTGTGGTTCGATGCGACTGATGCGCGGGTAGTGATCGTGTCGGGTGCAGGTGAGTCGTTCTGTGTCGGCGCCGACCTCAGCCTGCTGTCTGATTTGTTCGACGACGAGACAGTATTCGACCTAGCGCAAGCCGACGCAGGCCGTGTTATGGGCGACGCCATTGCGGGGATGCGGGCCTTCACGATTGCACAGATTCACGGTCATTGCATTGGAGGCGGGTTGATCGTCGCCGCTGCCTGCGACCTACGTGTGGCATCCCGTGGCACGATCTTTTCGATCCCCGAGGCTGCCATCGGCATCCCGCTTGCTTGGGGCGGGGTTCCCAGACTGGTACGTGAAATCGGCCCCGCCGCCACTAAGGAGCTCATCCTTACCTGTCGTCCTTTCGGGTCGGACGAAGCTGCCAGTCTGGGGTTTATTGGACGCGTCGTCGACACTGCCAATCTCGAGACGACCGCCGAGACCCTTGCTGAGCAGATCCTTGCGAGGCCGTGGTCGGTTATTTCGGCGACGAAAACGAGTGTCAATCGGGCGGCGGACGAGCTTGTGTCGACGTGTCATTCAGAGGGCGACGCGCAACTTCTTTTGGCAGCGTCGCAAGATCCCGAGTCGCGGGCTGCCGCAATGGCGTACCTCAAGAAGATGAGTGGCGACTCGTCCTGACGGTATCGGTCCGCGTACACTGCCCTTCGTTATCCGGATCGGAGCTGTCTCGTGTCTACCTGTGCCGTCACCGTTGACGAGGTCAACGACTTCCTTGTCGAGCAACTCCCATTCTGCGTCGAGATGGGTATCACGTGTGTCAGCGTCAGCCGCGATGTTGCGGTGGTGCGTTTTTCGTACAGCGACCGTTGGACACGACCGGGTAGAATGGTGTGCGGTCCTGTGCTGATGGCCCTTGCCGACGCCGCGGTGTATTTCGTCATCTTCACACGTCTTGGGATCGTTCCCCTCGCGGTAACAAATGAGCTGAAAGCGAATTTCCTCCGTCCCGCAATCGGCCGCGACGTTCTGGCGTCCGCCACGTTGCACAAGATCGGCCGGCGTGTTGCGTATGCGTCCGTCGCGCTTGCGGAGGAGCACAACCCTGATCGTCTGGTCGCTCACGCTACCGCCAGTTACGTTCTCCCCGACGTTTCGCCTATGTGATCTTTGCGGTCCCTGCTTAGGGTCCCGCACCGTAGTTGTCGGCATATCTAGAGTTACAACGGTGTTGTAGCAACGATGCAACTGGTTGGAGGAACCATGACCCCATTCGACGTAGCCATGCTCATCCTGCGAATCGGGGTCGGATTCGTAATCTTGGTGCACGGCATCAATCACGCGCGCGGGCGCGAGAAAACAACCAACTGGTTCGGGGGCATGGGTTTTCGCCAAGCCGAACTGCAATGGTTCATGTCAACCGCGACCGAGATCGGCGTCGGAGTGCTCCTCATTGTCGGCCTGCTCGGTTCGCTTGCTGCGACGGGCCTCATGTCGGTGATGTTTGTTGCTTGGTGGTCAGTACACCGCAACAACGGGTTCTTCATTTTCCGACCCGGTGAGGGCTGGGAGTATGTCGCCACGTTGGGACTCACCGGTGTCGTGATGGCAATTGCCGGTCCGGGTGAGATCTCGATCGATGGTGCCTTAGAGATCGCAGAGGATCTTGACGGGTGGGTCGGTGCGGGAATGCTTGCCGGTGGGTTGCTACTCGCGGTCGGTCAGCTTGCGGTGTTCTTCCGCCCAAGCGAAGCGGAAGACGCCTAGCGAAAGACCGCGGCCGCGTTCCGTACGCATCAGACATTTAGGGCCGTAGCGTGTCTTTCACGGCTGCTTTGATATCGTCAACGCGTGTTCCCGAGAGTCGGGTAGCCAGCCGGTTTTCGCCGACGATCTGCGTTGTCACGGTCCCGTCGGCCGCGATGTCGAGTCGGCCGTCGAGCGACGCAATGGAGTGCGTGGCCGCGCTTCCTGCTGGCGGGTTCGGGCGTGATCTGAAGAACCAAATTGCCTTGTCGCCTACCTTTGGTGGTGGCATGCCTTCGACAAGGAACTGCGGACCGGGGCTTCCGTCGTCTCCGATCTCCCAGCCCATCCATTCAATCGTGATCCTGTCCGCCGGTTCGCCGGCGAGCTGGTCGATGGAGACAATCGTCACATCAAGCATCTGAGTGCCGGCGAAATCCTCGAGTTCAGGCACAACGCTGACGCGACCGCGGACAACGCTGACCACCTCGCCTTCCATTACCACCGAAGACGCTTCCACAAGCTCGGCAATAGTCCCAAACGTTGCGATCTCAGCCACGTCGACGAACACCCCGTCAATATCGTCAGAAGCGGTGGAGCATGCAGCGATGAACACAAGCGAGGCGAGCGTGGCGGAAACGAGCTTCACCGCGTTGGGTTGGTGGTGTCGGCCAATTCTTCTCGGAGGAGACGGCGTCATCAGTGGGGCCTCTTTGGTGGGTACACTGGCCGCCCCAGATTCTCGGGCGCGACCAGCGCGAGGTCGTCTGAACGTTAGTGGGGCCGATTCGTGCAATGGTTCCTACGTCCAGGTGCAGCAGGATGCCAGGAGTGTTGATTGGCGGGCGGTCTTCCCTGGCGTGCAGGGATCGCTTCGAAAGTGTCCGCGCGGGTAGTTATTCCGTGGTGGTTAGGTAGGCGACGGTTCCGTCGAGGGGTTGGCTTGAGGTGACTTCGTAGAGCGCAATGTGAGGGCGATCGTCTGCGTCGAGGACGAGTGATACGAGCTGTCCGAGTGTCAGGTCGCCTTGCACGATCTGCTGGACCTCCCAGCCGGAGTCTTCACGGACCGCAAACCACACACCCTTGACGTCCGAGAACACCACGTTGGGGCGGCCCTGGCTGTCGAAGGCGAGCGAGGAGTTGCGCCGAGCGTTCTGGTCCCTGAATTCGGTGAGTCCACCAACTGTTTCGACCGTCCAGCCGTCGTCACCCTTGGTCGCAAACATGATGTCACCAGTCAGGAAACCGGTCTTTGCGTAGTACGTGATTGCGGGTTGGTCGTTAGCGTCGAATGCGAGGGACGAGTACCGCCCAACGTCGCCTTCGTCGGCAACCGTCTCAAGCGTCCAGGTCCCATTGGAAAGACTGGCGTATATGAGGTCTTGGTCAGTGTCGTTGTAATAGGTGAGGCCGGGGTTGCTGTTCGAGTCGACAGCCAAGCCTACGTTGAACTGATAGACAATTGGGCCGCTGCCGATCGGGGTTATCTCCCAACCGGAGCCATCATTTCTGTAGTACTCGACACCGTCAGTTCCGCCGAACTGTGATGGATCGACCCCCGCCGCATGCACCACGCCGTCGCTCCCGATGGCGATAGTCGTATCCCATCCGTCGTGACCGGCGTCGTTGGCGATGTCCTCGACCCAGGTGTCGCCGTCGAGGTATAGGCGCACGAGGTCACCCAGGTTGGGTTCGAAGGTGTCGGCCTGGTGATCGTGAATTGCGACGTTGGGTGTTCCGTCGGGCTCATACGCAAGACCAATAGGGCCGTAGAAGTACCCCTCCTTGACAAGCTGAGTCTCCCAACCGCTGGACGCTCCCGCTATGGCGACGAAACCATCGCCGATTTTCTCTGTGAGCCATGCGATCGCCGGCGAACCAGAACCATCGATCGCGATGACTGGCTTGATGCCAGGCCCCAGAGAAACCGCCTTCCAACCGTCGCTGACCGTGAATGTGAGGCCCGAGTCGTTCCCTGTTTGCGCAGGCGGTGCCGTCGTCGAAGACGGCGAAGCGGTTGTGCTCGAATCTGTCGACGGTGAAGCAGTGGTGGTTGTCGTGGTCGCACTCGTGGGCGCCGCCGTTGCGCCAGTTGCGTCGTCGCTGGTCGTGCTGCCGCACGCGCCAAGCACGAGTAGAAATGCAACGGTCCCGAGGCCAAATGATTTTGTTTGCCGCGTGCTCATCTCAGACCTTGAACCCATCGCGACCCTGAACCATTCCACACTCCGCAATCGCCGCTGCCGTGGAAACACACCACTGCGTGCGGATTCGACTACCGGTCGGGTGCTGAGTAGCTCTGACTGTGCGGCCGCTGGAGGCTGGGCGTCGAGCGTGAGTTCAGTTTCCCGAGAACGGTCGGCAACGAGTTCGTTAGTTCTGCGAGCTGGTGCCGAGTAGGCGTTCGCGCTTTAGACCGCGGCTTGTGACTCGTAGGACCACGAGGGCGACCACCCACGCTGCTGCGCCGATGCCGATTGCACCCCGGACCGGGTCGAGTGCAAGGCCTGAGGTGACACCGTAGGCAAGGATTATGACGGGGAGGGTGACGAGAGTGGATGCCTGTTGGGCGGCAGGAGCGGACTGGACGCGGCCCGACGCCCACAGGATGACACCGAGGCTGAAGATGATAAACGGTGGCACCACCCAGAAGATCAGAATCCACCACTCAGGTGTCGGGAAAAACCAGCCGCCGAGGAGATGGCCGACCCTGGTGTTGACGATGAGGGCATACAGGCCGAAGCCGACGACCGTTGCGAGATACCCAGGGATGAAAGCCGCAATGAGCTTCCCGTAGAAGATCTCCGACGTGTGTAGCGGTGAGTGCGCGAGGTACTCGCCGGTGCCTTTTTCGCGGTCACCGATGAGTCCGTACGCACCGATCGCTGAAGATATGGTGAGCGGTACGACGATCGCCACCGGGGCGAGCAGGTACACCGAAAACGCATAGGCGGCTCTCGCCTGGGGGGTGTTACCGCGGACGTTGTTTTGGGCGATCTGGGGGAGTGATTCGAGGACTCCTCCGATCTGCTGGATGAGGGCCGATCCACCAGCCTTGGAAACGACGCCGAGCATCACCCAGGGGATGATGACAAAAAATATTCCGGCGAGGATGATGAGCGGCACGAGATAGTCCTTTGAACGCACGAGCCGTGCCAGGTCAAGTCTGGCGATGATCCACGCTCGCTTCAGCTTCACGGCTGATCCCCAATCATGCGTTGCATCTCAAAGTAGAGATGTTCGAGGGTTTGTTTGTGTGGTTCGACCCGCGTGATGTCGGCGCCCTTGTCTGTCAGGGCTTTCACCAGACTCGGCACGACGCTCATGTCTTCAATGGTCACATTCATCGGACCGTCACCTTCGATTCCCAGGACGCCAGGCATGTGTTGCAGGAGCGCAAGCATTGATCGGTCCACAGCGTCAATCGTGACCCGCTTTTCGGTGGCATAGGTCTTCATCAGGTCGTGAGGGTTTCCGACTGCACGGGCCCGCCCCGACCCCATCAGCACGACGACGTCGGCGATGCCTTCGGCTTCATGGAGCAGATGTGTGCACATCACAATCGTGCGGCCCTTTCCCGCCATTTCACGTATTAACCCAAGCACCGCTCGCGACGACTCCGGGTCGAGACCGGCTGTTGGTTCGTCGAGGAGCAACACTTCGGGGTCGTGCAGCACCGCCCGAGCCAAAGCAAGGCGTGTGCGCATGCCGGTCGAGTAGCCGTCGACCCGGCGGTCGAGTTCGTCGACTATCCCGAACCTCTCCGCAGCGGGTGTAATTGTCTGTGGTGACGCTCCAGCGATTTCGGCGGCGTACCGTAGGTTGTCGAATCCAGAAAGGGTGTCGAAGAAAGCGGGTTTAGGTGGCACGACACCGCAAATCTTGCGGACCTCGTGTCCGTCCGTCGACGTGGAGAGTCCAAGCACGGTGATCTCGCCACTGTCGGCGGTGAGGGCTCCCGTGGTGAGGCGCACGGTGGTTGTCTTGCCTGCACCGTTCGGGCCGAGAAAGACTGTGACGCTACCCCGTGGAATACTGAGAGTGAGAGAGTCGACGGCAATGGTGTCACCAAAGCGTTTCGACACGTCATCAAACGTGATGGCGGGTTCGGTCATTGTGCAACTATCGGTCGCAACGTCCGAGTAATCAAGTCCCAATTCGTTGCCGGAGGCTGAGAGTCCTCGCGACAACTGAGAGATCGACATCCAAGAGGCGGTACGCTGTACGCATGTGTGGACGGTTTGTGCAGAAGGAAGCGCCGGAGTACTACGCCGACTACTTCAAGGCTCAATTGATGCCGGTGTTTGAACAGCGCGTTCCCCAATACAACGTCGCACCGACGGCTCCAGTCATTGCGGTTGCGGTCCATGACGGTGTCCGCCGGCTTGAGTCGTTTCGATGGGGGTTGTTGCCCTTCTGGGCCAAGGACAGGCGCATCGGCGCAAAACACATCAACGCTCGGGTTGAGACAGCGGCCATGAAGCCGGCGTTTCGGGATTCGTTTTCCAAGCGCAGGTGTCTCATCCCCGCCGACGGTTTCTTCGAGTGGCAGGTGCGTCCACAGGGCAAGCTCCCGCACTACATCTACTCTGCAGACCAGCGGCCGCTTGCGTTGGCTGGTCTGTGGAGTATGTGGCGCGACCCCGAGACTGACGAACAGATTGTGACCTGCACCATCTTGACCGGTGACCCTATCGAGTCCGTCGCCACGGTCCACGACCGAATGCCGGTGATCCTCAGCGCCGATATGTGGGGCACATGGCTCGATCGTGACCTCACCAACGTCGACGAGGTGCAAGAGATGCTGGCCGGTCGACCTGATCCGTTGATGGCGCTGCACCCTGTGGCGACCCTCGTGAACAAGGTTGCCAACAATCTTGCGGAGAACATCGTGCCGCTCGACTCTTCGGTTGGTGAGGCACAGCAATCCCTGCTGGACCTGTCGACGTCTAGCGAGTAGGTCCTTGCCACGAGATCCACGTCCCGTGGTGGTGGACGTCAGCGAGGCCTTCGATTTGGTGGTCCCCGTTGGTGTGGCGGATGAGGTCGAGCTGGGTGGTGGCATGCGACAACCACTCGTTGGAGAGCCGCCATATTGGGCGGTGCGCTGAGAGCCGGTCGAGTTCGGCGACGAAGTCGTCCCGCGCTTCTTGTGTGAGTTGATTCAATATGTGCGAATGGTTGATGACGACTGTCGAGTCATCAGACGCCGCGGCGATCTGTTCCTCAAGGCATGCGATTGCGTCACCCTGCACGAGGGTCAACGGGTTCTGCTTTGCGACCGAGATCGCCGCCGCAAGACGGTCGTGGCGTTCTGCCTGGTTGGGCCAGAGGAGGCCTCGCAGCCACGACTCGTCCGCAGGGTCGGTGATGTCGATCGGGTCGAGGTCGACGCCGATGCGTGCCGCCACTTCGGGCATCGGGTCGGGAAACAGTGGGCGTTGCGGTCCCCGGATGGTGGTTGTCAGATGCACGGGTGACGTCGGGTCACCGACATCGATCGATGATGTGCCGTGGAGATACGTGTAGTGCCACTTGTCGAACAGCAGGTTGAGCCCGGCGCTTGCCCCGATCTCGATGATCCACAGCGGCCTGTTGGTACGCCGCGCGATGATCCGATACACCGGGAGGAACAGGCTCGACCGGCCGACCTCGTTCGTCTGTACTTGGCGTGTTGTTGCCCTGTCCAAGATGGTGTCGTAGTTGTCCATCACGAAGTCTCGAAATGCCGGGAAGGGGTCCGATTCCGTGTCCGGTTGATCGGTGCATGTCGGGTAGAAATCCCGCAGCGGGTGGTCGGCGCCGTTGAGCAGCAATTGGTGAACAGCGCCGAACAGCAGCAGAGGCACGGGCTGCTGCTGGGGGATCTTGTCGAGCAGCGCCAGCAGATCGGCGTCGGTGCAGATACCCTCGCCAAGCGCCGCATACAGGGGCGAATCTTCTCGGGTGACCTGTTCGGTCCACGCAGCCATCTTCTCAGCTTGGTCAGAGGACGGTGTCTTTGGTGCCTGCGTCATACATCATTATGGCTCACAGTCGCTCGCTGCAATTCGGGCGACTCATCGCGACTTCATGGGTGTGTAATCGGCTATTATGCCTTTGGTCCATTCAGGAGTCAATCCTTTGATAGCCCGGGCCTCTCGCCTTTCTCAGATTTTCCAAACGTTCGCGCAGCGTTCACCCACAACGATTGTCGGTCTTGCTGTGTTCCTCTACGCGTCAAGCGCCGTTGTGGTTCGCGGCACCGACCTGTCTGCGAACGTCTTTGCGTTCTGGCGGATATGGCTCGGTGCAGCGATGTTCGCAATGGTGTTGTTCTGGCGGCGATCTCGTGGGCACCGTGTCATCCCGAGCACCGGGAAACTGTATGTGGTGACCGGCGGATTGATGTTTGGTGTGAATCATCTGTTCTACGTGGCGGCTCTCAAGGCAACGTCAGTGAACGACGTGACGCTCATCAACCGGCTGTCGCCCATCGTTGTTGGTGTCCTTGCGGCAAGGTTCTTCGGGGAGAAGCCGGGCGTTCGTTTCTTTCTTGGCGCCGCTGTTGGCATTGGTGGATCGGTGCTTGTCGTTCTCGGTGGCGCACGTACCGGGGGGAGCGACTTGTGGGGTATGTCGCTCGCTGTGATGACCATGCTGACCTATACGGTGTTCTTTTTGATCTCAAAGAGGGCCCGCGATCACATGGATGCCACGACGTTTCTCTCAGGAGCACTGCTGGTGGCTGCCGGCGGTGTGTCGCTGTTCGCGGCGGTTGAGGCCGTACCGATTTTTGACGTGACACCGCGCGCGTTGTTGCCTGTGGCGTTTGTCGCCCTTGTGCCCGGGGGGTTGGGCCATGTCGCGATGACATGGCCGTTGAAGTGGGTGCCCGCAAACCTGCCGCCGGTGCTGATGCTGGCGTTGCCGATCTTGTCGGGTGGTTTGGCGTGGATCTTCCTGGGCGAGACGGTAACCGGGGTGCAGTTCGTCGGTGGCGTGGTGACATTGTCCGGTGCTGCACTTGCAATCATGTCGCGTGCTGGTCGCGCAATGGTTGCGAACAGGGAACCGGTTACAGCTACGCGCTCCGTCTAGGAGACGCCGTCCGAGAAGACCTCACCGCGAACCGGGCAGTAGCTGAGGTCACTAACCTCGGCGTATGAGCACTTTGTATGATCACATCATGTCGCTGCGGGCCGTCCGCCAGTACAGCGACACCCCCCTGTCAGACGAGCACCTCGACCAGATTCTTGAAGCGGCCCGATGGACGGGGAGCGCCAAGAACCTGCAACTCTGGTCGTTTATCGTCGTGACCGGCGAGCAGAAAGAACGTCTGTGTGCGGCCGGTGACTTCTTGACACCGCTGCTCAACGCCACGGTTGGCATCGCGCTCGTCGAGGAGCCGGGAGGCTATGAGTTTGATACCGGACGTCTTGCCCAGAACATCATGTTGGCAGCCGCTTCCTTGGGCGTTGCTTCGTGTCCGCTGACCTTGCATCGTGAGGAGAAGGCGGCCGAGGTGCTTGGGTTGGCTGCGGGTTCTCGTGCGCGGTACGCAGTATCTCTTGGGTACTTGCCCGACGATGGCAAGGTCGCCAGGTTTGGTGGTCAAGGTGGCCGCAAGGGCCGGACGGATGTCGTGTTCGACAACACCCACGGTGAACCCTTCGACGGCTCGTAACACCCCGCGTCTGGTGCCCACGTCGGCGCCGCGCTGGGGCGGAGCGATAGAAGCCTTCCTGCGAACCCGGTTCGCATGTCGCAAGAAGACTTCGTCGGAGCTGTGGTCAGGCAGCGACCACTCGGAAGCCGAAGCGGACTCGCAGTGCGGTGTAACTACCAAAGTCATGAGTCGCGAAGGCCTAGCCCTGTGGATGGGCAGCAGGTCTGACATCGCATGCATCGAAGTCACTGGTGATTCGAGAGGGGAAATCGGCTGTAGCGCCGATACCACCGAACCGATCAGTTTCGGAGCTGGAGCCATATCTGGCAACGGTTCCGTTGCGTTCGGTGCGTCGAATTGGGAGGTAGATCGGTCCGTTCCCAACGAGTAGACCACGCACGGTACGCGATTCTCGGTCCGGAGAGCGGGTCCGGTGCCGGCACACCCGAGATCGGCAGGCACGGGTCGACATTGCGGCGACATTTCCGAGCGCAGGCGGTTTGCACTGTGGGCCACCTCTGAAGGCGAACCCACGCCCGGATATACCGAGGCCACATTCGATGCCAACAAGGCAATTCCCATCGAGCGCGGCTCATGGATTGCTGATCGGTCGGTCCTCCTTACTGCCCATCTTAGAACAGGACCGGCGGCTGTTTCCCGCAGACCGGAAATTCACAGACCAACTATTGCTGCGAACGAGCCTGTCTCACGTATTGAACTTGAAGATCGGTGGCGCCTACCTCACGGGATGGTTTTGTCGAGTGCCAGATACACCACCGGGAGGAAACCCCAGAATGCAGTGAACACGAGCGCGTACCCGAGCGTCTTGGCGGGAACTTTCCCGTAGGTGAATCCGGTGACCATGAGGAACACTACTCCCCACACGATCGTCGAAGACTGGAACAAGAACGTGTCGTTGAAGAGATCGAATGTCAGATACAAGGCTGCCAGGACACCTACTGGTACCGCCAGGTTGCCGACCGGTCGCAGATCCGATCCGGTCACTAATGCGATCCCGAGGGCCGTGAAGAACACTGCGAAGAGCAACACTAGGCCCGCTAGCGTGAGGATCAGGCTGTCTCCAGCTGCCTGTTGAACCAGTATGAAGACCTGGCTTGCCAGCATCACTCCGACTATGACTTCTATCCAACCGACGGTGATCGCAGGATTCTTACTCTCCTCCGTCGGGTTGGCGCCTATACCAATTAGGTATAAACCGATCACCCACGCCCCCAGGGCAAACGTAAAGAAAACTACCGCTACAGAAAGCACTCTCATCTCCTTGGTCGAATTAATCCATAATACTCCCCCGGGTTCCGTCATCGCAACAGGCTCGGCACATGTCATCGCAGAACCAACTCCACACGCACGCAAGACCCTGCAGCGCCGACGGTGCATCTACAACGAAGCGGGCCGTCAACCAGCTGATCGACGCCGACTTGCGCCGGAGACATCTCCTTCGACTTGAGACAGGAGAAGGCATCGACCTCTCGGATGACGAGCGAATGCGCGGTGCATGGGTTAGTTGATGGCTTTACCCGGCGGTTCTTGCCGGTACCACTGATGTTGGCCGAGTGGTGCGCTGGCTGGTCGAGTGGGCGGTACCCCGCGAATCATTCTGAACCGGACACTTTCGCTGCCGAGAGTTTCTGCCGTCGTTTCCGAGGCACCCGACCCAGTGGTTTTGGTCCGCGCTGGTGGAACCGCGTTCCTACCTGTTGTCCGCGATTGCCAATAGTCGAAACGTATGGAATTGCTCAGCTCTTAGGTACACAAGGGCCACTTTGGTGTTGAGAACCGCGAGCTGCCTCACCAGCGGGGATTCCCCGGGCACCCTGGAGTCAGCGAGGTCGTCGGGGTGCGCCGCCATGGTGGCCATCGTGTTTAGGACCCGACTTCTCGTATCGTCGTGGGACTGAGACACGAACCACGGGTCGAGGACGCGTTCTAGGTTCGACCATTGCCAAGCCATAGACTCAGTCGAGGTACCGCTCGCGGAATGTATCGAGAGTCACGGAATCGCCGTAAGGTTCGTTCTCGCGAACTCTGTGTTGATAGTCCTCAACGGCTTGTGCGAAGGAACTTGATGCGAGTCTCTGTGATCGGCGCAGAAAGTGCCATACCGCGCTGTTGGTCATGGTCGGTATCGAATAGTCGTACGAGGCCTTCATTTCGGGGGCTTTTCTCTGATGAGTTGTGTCCATTATGGCGTGCCACCTCCCGGGGGATAGTCTGGCGTAGTGTCGGGCTGGGGCGTGATCTGGCCGAAGCGTTTTTCGTACGTATCTACATTGTCGGCAATCGCCCTGGCGATATTGAATATCACATTCGTCGGAATCTTGAGGCGGGCAACGAGCGGTGCCGTGAACGTTTGTTGGGAATTGTCGTCAGAGGCATCAGGCAGGCCGACAACTACGAAGTCCAACGTAAATTCGTGCTCGGTATGCCACACGCCGAGCAGATTCGCGTAGTTGCCGACGACCATATCGTCGGAGACGATGATCCGCAGATTCCGCTGGTCCTCCGTAGGTTCGCTTTCCATACCCATACCGTAGGGGAACAACACTGTTGTAGTTGTCCATTAAGCGTTTGTCCGCTGGGATAGATGTTCGCAGACCTTCCAACTGTCGAATCTGGGCTGCGGGGATTCGATGGCGCCCATCGTGGGGGTTGTTGTTGAGCGGAACATGCCGATTACGTCCTTTGCGACGTCGGCCAACGCTTGGGCCGCACCGAGGGTGGGGCTTCTGGTGGTGGGCTTGTATTTTGCAATTGCACTTGTGAGGCCGGTGATACCGCCGGTCGTCGGATCGACAACCACGGTTGCCAGTGCGCCCGAGCTGACAACGACATCGCCAGCCTGCGGGAACATCGGAACGCCCGGCCCGGCGCTTCCAGCGTTGCGGAACAGACCTGCCCACAGTTGCGGGCCGAAGGTGATGGTTGCTGCGCCGCCGTCGTTGCGGGCGTATTGAGGGTTGCCGCCCGTCCCGATGATCAGGTTGCTCGAAATGTCGATGTTGTTATTGCCGCTCGAACCGCCCGAGGCATTGTTGCCGTTTTGGAGGCGGAAGATGGCAAACGTCGACTGGGTGACGATCGTGTTGTTGTACACCGTGGCCCCGTTCACGCCGCGAATCTCAATTGCCGAATCGTCAAAGTCGACAATGATGTTGTTGCGCGAAATCTGGTCGACACCCTCCCACTGCGGGTACGCCGGGTTCCAGAACGAAGCCCCCGTGTTACCTCCGAGCTGCAGCGGAGCGTTGGCGCGGATCCCCCTGATGAGGCTGCTGTCGGTGAGGATGTTCGACGACCCGCCCTTGAAGAAGATGCCGTGGCTGCCAGCGGCATTGTCGTGGATGTCGCTACCGATCACCACTGCGCCGTCAACACCGACACCGTCGATGATGGCGTTGCTAATCGCCTCGCTCACATCGTTGTCTTCAATACACACGGTCCCCACGCCCGCACCCGTGCCGTCTTGATCTTGATGGCAGCACCGGGGCCGGGGGCGAGGTCGTGGATGGTGTTGTTCGCAATGTAGATCTGACGGATGTCCTCCGACTCGGGTGCAATATGGAGGTTGTTGCCGCCGCCGTTGCTGATGTCGATACCGGTGAGGGAGATGTAGGAACCGCTGATGCGAAACTCGCCCGAGCCTCCATGTCGAGGACGGGTGACGCCCCCGCATCCGCGACGACCCGGATCCAGTTGGTCGGTGTCCCGGACGTGGCGTAGCGGCGTCACGCCGTTGGGCGCACGGATACACGCCCCGACAGGCGACGGGGGAACCACCGGCGACAGGCTCAACGCTCGCGCCAGGAACGAAGCCATCTGGTCGCGTCTCACCTCGTCATCGGGGCAGTACTGTCGTTGGTTGGTGGATTGCAGCCCTTCGTGATCCCGGCTTCCCTGATGGCCTCAATGTTGCCCTCGTGGATGTTGCCGTCATCGTCAACAGACGACCCTCCCGGCGGCACCCCGCAGACGCCGCAGTCGTCGAAACGACAGTCACCAACACAACAATTGCAAGCGGGGCAGACACCCAGCCCCGGTTTCGAATCGAACGCATGAGTCAGTATGGCAGCGACAAGTGACTACTCACGGTGTCATTTGTGTAAGAGGCTGTCAGGGTACGAGGGCCAACGATCCGTCTCGTCTCTATAAGAACTCCCGACTATTTGCAAGTGTGTATACTATGCGCATGGCAAGAATTAATGTGTATCTTCCCGATGATCTCGCGTTGAAAGTGAAGGCGGCGGACTTGAACGTCTCAAGGCTTGCCCAAGAGGCGCTGCGCAGCGCCCTGGCAGCTAGCCGTGTGGACGACTGGCTCGACGATGTCGGCTCGCTGGGGTCCCTCGGCATCGATCCCGCCCTTGTTGTTTCCGCTGTTACTGCAGCGAAAGATGAGCTTGACGGTCGTGGCTAAGCAGACAATCGTTGATGCCTCGTCGATGGTCGACATCCTTGTTGGGTCGCTGTCTGCTTCCGCTGTGCGAGACCGGCTACAAGGCTGCGAACTTCACGCACCGGCGCACTTCGACGCTGAAGTGCTCTCCGCCCTCGGACGTCTGCACCGCGCGGGGCACCTCACTGCGCAACAGGCGGAGGCTCGAGTCGAATACGCGGCTAACGCACCGATCGAACGTCACCCCCTCGCCCCACTGCTCGCGGGAGCCTGGAAGCTGCGTCACAATCTACGATTGGTCGATGCCCTCTACGTCGAGCTTGCCAACACTCTTAACGCTCCAGTCGTAACGACGGACGCCGGGCTGGCAGCGGCATCTCAAATCGCCGAGTATGTCTCTGGCGATGCGTAGATAACGTCGTGTCTCAGGAGTCGAGCACAGCGGTGGGTACCCCGACGCTCCTACCAGCTAGTCGAGCGGGACCGCAAGGCGCCCCGGGATACAGAAACTCAAGTCCGTGTCGAACACGCTCATGCGAATCTTCGTCTATGTCTTTCGTCGTCCCGAGTAACGTCTGGCGCTTTGTGAGATCGGATGCGGTGGTCGTGGTTAGCGCCAGAATCCATTGGGGGTTAGCCGCGGGCGGGGGAGGCGCAGGCGGTGGCGGACACTTGCAACGAGCCGGCGCCAAAGAGGCCAAGCAGTGCGGAGGAGTATTCCTGGGCGACGTCCACGCAGATGGTGTCGGGGGATACAAGCGCCGCGGTGATTACCCGGTTGGGACGTGGCCGAGCGGCGTTCCCGGCTGCCACCGCTGACGGGACTGCAACATCCGGCGCCAGATCCACCGAACCGGACCGCAACGTCGCCAGGTCGATCGTGGCTGCCCCTGCCTCGGCGGCTGCTTCGGCGACAAAGTTGGTTTCACGCCACAGCGACGCCCAAGACGACAGCTCGAACACCAATCCGACCATCAACAGCCCGACCATCATGAGACCAATCGTTGCCGGTAGTGCGGTCCCACGTTCGTCACGAAGCGCACGGTTACGGCGCATAAGCAGTACTCCCGAATGGGCTGGCCGCCACCGTGGCCCGCCCGACAACTGTGTACATGATCGCGTCGCCGAGGATCGCAACGACGGGCACGTCGATCGACACCACCACGTCTGTGCCTGCGGCCGTGGTCTTGAGCGTGATCGTTGCCCCGGGTGCCGCATCGGCGGCAGCCTGCCTCGCGGCGGTTTCGTCGCCTGTACGGACCGCAATCGTCGCAGCGTTGAACGCCGCTTCGGCGGCCCTATCTCCGGCAGCCGACACGCTCGTGATGGCAAGCAACAACTGGATCACAACCACCACGATGAGCGAGCCAACAATCAGCGTTTCGATCAGCGTCGTTCCCCGCTCGCCGGTCATGGCTCCACAACCAGCGGCGCCGAGGCTTCAACGACAACCGTGATAGCGGAAAACAGTGGGCCCGGTGGCGACCACAAATACACAACCCTGACCACTGCCGTGTCTCGTGTGCGCGATATCACTGTCGACTGAATAGTGGCTCCCGGTGCGGTGGCTTTGATTGCCGCATCGGCGTATGCGCTGAGGTCCGAGTCTGACGCTCCCACCAACGCCGCCCGGCGTGCGGTTGCGTCTACCGCTGTGGACGCGGCGTTGCGTGCGACTGCAAAAAACGCCACGTTGACAAGCAGCAGCAAGAACAAGAAGAACAGCGCCATTGCCGCCATCCCCTCGATAATCGCGTTGCCATCTTCGTCTCCGAGAGACGCCCGGTGGTTACGAGAAACTGCTCTCTCCTAGGAAAAGAAGCCGGTGAGCTGGCCGACCACGTTGCCCCACACGTCACCCGCTGTCGTACGCACCTGGGGCAGCAGCAGTGCAATGACGAGCACCGCAATGGTCGCAAGCCCGAGCCACTCGACGGTGGTCGATCCTCTTTGATGCGTGAGCGTTTCCGTCTCGGTCATGTCTTGGTCGGGCGTGTCTTGGTTTGGCATGTTGTCTCCTTTTCTAAGGGTTTCCTGCGAGTTGTTGTAAAGATGTCAGCGTCGGGTATATGAGAAAGAGGAGGGTCACCGGGACCATCAACGCAAGGATCGGTGCGTACATCGCAAGTGCCTTCTTGCCTCCCTCCGATGTCAGCGACCGCTGCAATTCGGCGCGAAAGTCGCGGGCGAGTTCGTTAAGCGCCTCGCTGAGTCGGCCACCCGACTGATGGGCATGCCCGAGCAGTGAGTAGAGCCGTGACGACGCCGGGTTCACGGCGCTCTTTGCCGCAGCGTATAACGCTTCGGTGAGCGGGGCACCGCTGCTGTACTCGACGAATGCTTCACCTAGCTCGTCGGTCACGACACCGCGTGAGTTGGTGACCAAATCGTCGATTGCTGACGACAGGGACGCACCTGACAACACTGACAGCGCCAAAGCGTCGCTCACCGCCGGCAGCTCATGGATGGCCTGCCTCGAGCGACGCTCCGCTCGCGAAGTCATCCACATCCGCAGACCTAACAGACCGCTGAACGCACCGAGAATCACCAGCGCAGGTGTAGAGGCCTGTGGGTCCGCCAAGAACAGATCCCCTTGTCCGAGCAGGACGCCAATCGTTGCGCCTGCGATCCCGGCTGTCAGCCACCGCAGATGAAGGTCTTCCTTCGACCATGTGAGTCCCGCGTTGCGCGCTGCGGGCGGAGCGGTTGTGACCGGTGTCTGGCTGACGGTGCGGGTCAGCAGATGAGGGCCGATTCTGTCACCGAGCGAGCGGACCGCAGATGGGCTGACGACCGTGTACGCAGCCCACCCAGCAACAACAGCGACGAATAGCCTCATCATTGGAACAGCCTCGGTGGTCGTGACAATGTTGCCACCCGACGACCTATCGCATATCCACCCAAGGTGACGGCAAGGCCGATCGCGATGACGTTGGCGCCCTCTGCGGTTTTGTATGCGTCCGCGGCGGCAGGGTTCGTCGAAATGGTGAGAGCGAGCAGCGCCCACGGTGCGACCAACGCCACCAGCGCGGTCATCCGCTGTTCTGTCAACGCGGCGTTGTGTGCGGCCCGGACTCGCAAGTCGTCGGCGACTGACATGCCGAGCGCGGCCACTATTTCGCCGACCCGTTGGCCCCCGACGCGTTGGGCCGTTGCCAGGGTCAACAAGATGTGGTCGGCGGTGGCGTCTGCGAGTTCGGTGCGCAACGTGGACAGGGCTCCGCTGAAGCCAAGCCCGTAGAACGTTTCCCTCTCAACAGCGGGGGCGTGTTTGGATAGCCGACCGTCGGACGCGTGCAACGCCGAGACGAAAGCATCGGGGAGCGGATCGCCTGACGCGAGGCGTCCTCGGAGCAACGCAAGCACGTCGGGCCATTCTTGAGCCGTTGCGTGCGCTTCGACTTGGGGTGCGGCCTGGGCGCGGGCGAGTGGGACCAACATTACGAGGATCGCAATCGAGATGGCAGCGGCGGGGACCTGGAGTATGCCGAGGGTGGGGAGGAAGGTCAGCACTCCGAAGATGCCCGCCGCCACCAAGGCGCGGGGATCGAGCGACAGTTTGGGAGTCCACAGGCGGATGTCGGGTCGAGCGACGAGCGCCCACGCCGAAAACCCAGCGAGGATTGCGGCGACACCCCTCACGCCAGGATCCCCGTGTTCGAGTCGTCTGTTGAGCAGTACAGCATGCGACTTGTCCAGCGACCATCGGCCGGGGTCACCTCAATGAGTTCCTGGAGGATGCGTCTCGTCGGGGTCCGCTTGAGGAACACGACGTATCGCACAACAGAGGCCACAGTGCGCTCTGCAAACGCCACTGTGACATTCGACCCGGCGAGAATCGAGTACGACACCATCTTCTCCAACGCGTCAACAGCAGAATTTGCGTGCAGTGTCGCGAGGCCCGCACAGCCGGTGTTCAGCGCCATCAACAGATCGAGTGCCTCAGGGCCACGCACCTCCCCGACGACGATGCGGTCGGGTCGCTGTCGCAGGGCCTCACGCACCAGGTCGCGCAGGGTGATCTCCGCGCCACCGTCGAGACCGGCCTCGCGTGTTTGCATCTGGGTGATGTCTGGAAGATCGGACTGAATCTCGAAAACTTCCTCACAAGTGACGACTCGTCGGTCTGGCAGCACCTCCGATAGCAGGCAGTTCACAAGGGTCGTCTTTCCAGCACTGGGCGCGCCCGCAACGAGGATTGTCTCGTCATGGGTGATCGCGTCCGCGAGAAACTTGGCTACATGTTGGGGCATCGACCCTTTGTCAACGAGCGCCTGAAGATGGTTGACCCGCACCACGAACTTGCGGATCTGGATGTTGAGCCGGTCCGGGTGGGTCACTGGTGGGCCGGTGATGTGCACCCGGGATCCGTCCTCAAGTTGCGCCGACACGATCGGATTAGCAAGGTCGAGCCGGCGACCTGTGCCGGCGAGTAGTTGGTCAGCAATACGTCGCACGTTGGCTGTAGTAGTGACAACTGGCAGCAGTTCTTTGCGGCCGTTGCGTACGACAAACGTGCGCGCTGAGCCGAGGATGATGATCTCCTCAACGTCAGGGTCGGCGAGGAGTGGGCCGACAAAGCCGAACCGGGCACTGTTGTCTGCAAGCGCAACAGTCATTTCGGCACCACCGCGGTCAAAGCCTTGAGAAGGGACCGGTGCGGTGGGCGGGCATGTCTCGCCGCGTAGCGGATTGCGGGATTGTCGGCGACGGTGGCTGTTGGAGTGAGTCCAGTCCACCGACGCACCGCGTCGGTGAGCTGGTCTTTGTCTCGACGCGGCACCCGGTTGAGGACGATCGTCGGTTGCGGACCAGACCAGGCCGCAATGAACTTGGCAACCCGTACGATGCCGACCGCCGATGCGTCACACACGACAATTGCGTTGTCCGCCCGTTTCGTAATGGCCGCGATGGGGTTCGGTCCGGCGTCGACGATCACATGCTCGGTGATGACCGCGACCCCTTCGAGCAGTGACGTTGCGCTGTCTGTTATGTACTCCTCGCTGGCAGCACCGACGATCACTCCGATGCCGCCGAAACGCTGCACACAAGATGAAATGTCACCGTCCGCGTGGATAGCGTCGAGGGCGTCCTCGATGGTCGGCTCTGGTGAGAGGTTGAGCCGGACCGCAAGAACGGGGTCGGTGGCATCGGCGTCGACCAGAATTGTGTTTCGGTGTTTCGCGCTGATCGTTGCGGCACCGAGGGCGACTTCCGTGATACCCGGGGCGCCGCGAGGTCCCGTCACGACGGTAATTTGGGCCGTTGTCGTAGCTGCTGTAGTGGTCTCAGGGAGGGCTAGTCGCAGCCGGTGCAGCACGACTTCGGGCTCTTCGGTGTCCTTCATCACAATGTCGACACCCATTGAGGCGAGCTGGCCCGGCGCAACGGGGTCGTTTGCAGCGTGTATGCCGACTACAACAATCCCCCGTGCGGTCCACGAGCGCACGATCGACGCCGAGAGCCACGGGGTTTCCGCCCCGACGACGATCGCGTCGATCTCGGTCTCGATGCCATATACATCGTCGGGCTGATACATTCGTGCCACGAGGCGGACCCGTGCAGTGTCGTGGGCAGATTGCACAAGGGCGGCTTCCCATTCACGCGCCGACAGGACCGTCGCGATCCGCGGGATCATCTGTCGACCTTGACCAGATCGATCTCCCCGCCATGGACAGCGTTGGCAAGGTCGATCGCCAGTTGATCGGTCACGGCCAGCAGGACCCGAACCTGGTCGCCAAAGGCGTTCGACTCGGCGAGCTGTGCGGAGATCACGAAGACGTCCGATGCAAGGACGACGGTCGTCATATCGGATGTGGCTGCGCTGCCCCTGGTGACGAGGATATCCACGGTGTCGCCAGCCTGGAGCAACCCGAGGACAGCCTGGGTAGCGGGAACTGTCAACGCCATCTGTTGCGGCGCAGAAAGCTGTTGTGGCGGTCTGATCAAAGATGTCAGAAGCGGCTCACCTGCGGCGAGCGGGGCGACCAGCGTCCAGGTTGCGAGCTCCCCGATGTCTGACCCGACGATCAGGCCCTCGGTGTTGTCAACATCGCGGTAGGAAATCTCTAGGTCCCCGAGGGGAGTACCCGCCGGGAGTGCTCCGTCTGCGACAAGGACCGGCGTCAGATCGGGAGATGCGGTCATCCCGAGTACCAGGATCGCCGCCAGGAACCCAGCCCCGAGCGCTATGGCGGTTCTGCGGTCGATTGAAGGGATGGTCGCGAGGCGTTGCGCGATGGTTGTCATTGGCGAACCTCGACCGAAACGATGCTGCGCAGCATGATGAGCCTGCTCGTTGCGTCATACCGAACAGTGATGTGGTCGGCGCCGACGCTTTCGATGATCCCGCGGTGCATATGCCCGTCGGTGGTCGCAACAAGCGCTGTGGCGGACGCATCTGCAAGGTTGAGCATGCGGTCCCGCAGAGTTGTGCGCCGCACCGCTGCAGCCCGTGCGGCGTGTTGTTCGGCGAGCAGCGTTGCGTCGAGCTGTCGTCGTAGCTCCCTACCGATCCCGACAAGGTCGGGGTGTGTACCAGCCTCCACCGTGTGCCTTCCTAATGGCCGTGATTCCATATAATCACTGTTAGTTGGAGACAATCAAGGGACACGGGATTCTTTTTTTCGCGACCGGTCCAAACATGGGCATTGATGGACTAGTGCGGTGGGTATATTTGGATTCTGGCGCTAATCCAGCTCGTATACGGTGGTGTATAACGCCAGAATCCAATTCGACGGGTCAGCCGGCGACGTTGACTTTGGCCACGATGTGGTCGATCTTTACGCGGACGACTAGCTCACCAGGGACCGCATTTCGTTTCCCAATCGCCTCGGCTACATCCGCACCCATGTAGCGACCACCGATGCGGGTGGCCCACTTGAGGAGTTCCTCGGGATCGGTCGATGTGGTTGTGGTACCCGAAATCGTCAGGAACGAAAACGGCGGTGCCTCGTCATCGAGACACAGCGAGACCCGTGGGTCGCGCAGGATTGCCTTCCCCTTGATCGTATTGGCCCCTGTCATAAAGATGACGTCGTCGCCGTCGAGATCGATCCACACCGGGGCAATGTGGGGAGCACCGTCCTTGCGGACCACCGCAAGTTTTGCAGTGCGCGCCGGGAGCGCAGCAATGAACTCTTTCCACCACCCGGGTGGAGCTTCGTGATATCCCATGATGAGCCGAACCGTAGCGCGCAACGCCGGGTCCGCGTATGGGAGGTTGCTACGGCGGGGTATGGTTGCAAGCTGGCATTCCGGTGGCGAGAGGAGATCACGGTGGGCACGTGGGGCACGGGACCATTTGAAAACGACGACGCTGTCGACTGGGTCTCCGAGCTCTATGACGGTGGCGGCATCGACACGTGTCGCGAGGCGTTGCGTGCCGCGACCGTGGAGGGCTACCTGGAGATGTATGTGGGGGCTGCCGCGATCGCGGCTGCCGAAATCATTGCTGCCGCGGTTGGCAGAGCATCAAGCGATCTACCCGGTGAGTTCTTCGAATGGCTGATCGACAACGACGACGTCCCGACAAGTGCCGACATAACCCTGGCTCGCAATGCCGTGGAGCGTATTTCCGGCGAAGACTCAGAAGTCGCCGACCTGTGGCAAGATGCCAGGGATGCAAGTTGGGCGTCCCGAGTTGAAGAACTTCTCGTCCGGCTTGCGGACTAGCCACCCTAGGAAACCGCACCCGCCTCTGCGCGATGCCGAATGTCTGCCAGCTATATCGCCCGGGTGGGTCGCTGACGCCTCCCCTCTCGACATCTCAGCCTGCTGTGAGGGCCTTGCGAAAGGCCGTTACTGCAGCGGCGAAAAGCACGACCGCGAACACGCCGAGCATCGTGAGTTCGATGACGATGTCGCTGACACCGCCGCCGCGCCGGACGATGTCGCCGAACGCGTCCAACGCCCAGGCGTGCGGGAGAAGGTGTGAGACGTTGCGCATTGTCGGGGAGAAGATCTCTGGGGGCACCATTGCGCCACCGAGGGCGGCGGCGGCCAACCCGATAAACACTCCCAGCGACCCAGCCTGTTGGTCGTTGTTGACTAGCGATCCGAGCAGCATCGACGCGCTGGCCGACACCAGGGCAAACAGCACGATGATGATCGTTGCCGGCAGCAGGGCGCCCCAGAAGACACCAAAGAGCAACGCTGACCCGATAGCTATGACGAGGGCCTGCAGCAGCGCGACTGCGAA
>JADFQA010000027.1 GCA_022562055.1 Acidobacteriota bacterium
TTCCGACCAGACTCAAGGCCTTTGCGAAGATTCGACCGAAAGACCTGGCACCGAACCCGCCGGCGATTGCCGAACGCACCACCGGCGAATCGATGGGTGACTCCGCCGAGAAGATGGCCCGCGAGAATGGTATCGCACGCGAAGATCAGGACGCGTTTGCGCTCCGCTCGCACCAGCACGCAGTCGCGGCTTGGGACGAAGGGATCTTCGCCAACGAAGTCATGAGCTTCCCGGTCGGCCCCACATACAAAACAGTCGTCACCCGCGACAACATTCCCCGAAAAGACTCCACCGCGACCAAGCTGGCGTCGCTGAAACCTGTCTTCGATCGCAAGTACGGCACCGTCACTGCGGGGAACGCATCCCCCCTCACCGACGGTGCCTCAGCCGTGATTCTCATGGAGGAAGCAACGGCGAAACGGCTCGGGTTTGAAAGCAAAGCAGCGATCCGATCGTGGGCTTTTGCATCAATCGACCCAGGGTGGCAACTATTAATGGGACCATCGTTTGCCACACCAAAAGCACTCGACAGGGCCGGCATGACACTTGCCGATATCGACGTCATCGACATGCACGAAGCATTCGCAGCACAGGTGCTTTCCAACGTGCAGGCCTTCGAGTCGGATAGCTGGGCGAAGAAATACCTCAACCGCGACAGCGCCATCGGAACTATCGACATGGGCAAATTCAACATCTACGGAGGCTCGATCTCGCTCGGCCACCCCTTTGCGGCAACCGGCACCCGCCAGATACTCACCATGGCGAACGAGCTTCAACGCCGCGGTGCCGGCACCGCGCTCGTCACCCAATGCGCGGCCGGCGGTATCGGCGCGGCGCTCGTGCTCGAGCGATAGGAACACGATGACCCAGCCAACATATAAAAACTTCTCATTCTCGATCGACGATGGAATCGCCACAGTCCTTATGGATAAGGCCGGGGCCAAGATGAACTCGCTAACACCAGAGTTCGGCGCGGAGCTCAACGACATAGTGGGACTCGTCGAAACCGACCCAGACATCAAGGCTCTCATCATCGGGTCTGCAAAACGGAACAACTTCCTTGCGGGGGCCGACATCCCATGGCTGTTCTCGCTCGACGATGCCGACGAGGCAATCGCCCTCCTGACGGATGGTCAGGCCATGTTCCAACGCATCGAGGACCTGCATACCAAACTGGGGAAACCCGTGGTTGCAGCAATCAATGGGGCATGTCTCGGCGGAGGGTGCGAGCTGGCCCTTACAGCGAGCATCCGAATTGCAACCGACAACAAGGCAACCGTTCTCGGCCAACCCGAGGTGAAGATTGGGCTGTTGCCCGGCGGCGGCGGGACGTATCGGCTCCCCAAACTTGTCGGTATCGCCACGGCGCTCGACCTCATCTTGACCGGAAAAAATGTCAGGGCTGCAAAGGCCAGAAGAATCGGTCTGGTCGACGAGGTCTGCCCGCAAGAGGTGCTCATGGATGTCGCCAGAGCACGCGCCAAGGCAGCTATCGGGGCAAAAACCTCGACACCTTCTGGTCTCGATCGGTTGAGGAGATTGCTTTCACCGCAGGGCATCCAGCAGCTCGCTCTAGAGGAGACACCGGTTGGCCGAAATCTGCTGTTCTCGAAGGCCGACGAAAAGCTACTCGCCAGCACAGGCGGCAACTACCCGGCGCCGATCGCTGCGCTGCGCTGCATACGCGCGGGTGTCGAACAAGGGGCGGAGGCCGGCAGTCGAGCTGAACTCGAAGAGTTCGCAAAGCTCGTCACCTCCGCCAAGGCAAAGGCCCTGATGTCTGTCTTCTTTGGCTCTACCGAACTCAAGCGCAACACCGGGATCGATAGCGATGCACTACCCAGAAAGGTTGAGAACGTGGGTGTACTCGGTGCCGGGCTCATGGGTTCTGGCATTGCAACGGTGAACACGACGAAAGCCGGTGTGCACACGAGGCTCAAGGATGTGTCGGACGAGGGCATCACAAAGGGTTTGTCCTACATACGAAGAGTCCTCGGCAAACAAGTCAAACGCCGCTGGATGTCTAAGGGTGATGCCGACAGGTTGATGTTCAAGGTCACCGGTTCCACCACATACGCGGGCTTTGAAAACATGGACGTCGTCATCGAGGCGGTGTTCGAAGACGTCGACCTCAAACGGTCGATGGTTGCCGAGATTGAAGCAATCACCCCAGACACGACAATCTTTGCGACGAACACCTCGTCGATCCCGATCACGGAGATCGCCAAAGGGGCAAAACGCCCCGGCAACATCATTGGCATGCACTATTTTTCGCCGGTCGAGAAGATGCCGCTCCTTGAAGTCATCGTCACTGACGCCACCGAGGACTGGGTGACAGCAACGTGTGTCAAACTCGGCAAGCGTCAAGGTCTCACGGTCATTGTGGTTCGTGACGGCGCCGGGTTCTACACCACCCGTGTCCTCAGCCCGTATATGAACGAGGTCGGACACCTCCTAGAAGAGGGGGTGTCTATCGAGGCGATCGACACTGCAATGGTCTCATGGGGGTTCCCCATCGGCCCGATCACACTGACGGATGAAGTCGGTATCGATGTCGGCGCCAAGATTGGCAAGATCATGCACAAGGCGTTCGGCGACCGGATGAAACCCGTGTCTGGATACGTCGCGCTCGTCGATGATGGGCGGCACGGACGCAAGAACGGCCGTGGCTTCTACACCTACACGGATGGGAAGAAGGGCGGTGTCGACGACTCGGTGTACGACGTGATCGGCGCTGCGGACCGCATCGATATGGACACGGAAACAATCCAACGCCGACTGTCGCTGCTTTTCATCAACGAGGCTGCGTTGTGCCTTGAAGAGGGCATCCTGCGATCAGCCCGCGATGGTGACATAGGCGCCATCTTCGGTCTTGGCTTCCCACCGTTTCGCGGTGGACCGTTCACCCACATTGACCAGGTCGGGGCCGTCACCATCGTCGAACAACTCGACGACCTTGCCGCCGCACACGGCGACCGCTACCAACCAGCCCAGATTCTTCGCACCCACGCCGCAGACGAGACCATGTTCCGAAACTAAGCCAAACGCAGCGGACCCGGCCAGTCTCGCCGCGGCCCGCGTGCTAGAACATTCGCGGCCCTGATGTTGACCCAGGTTGCCCCTGAAAGGGCGTAGGGGAATCCCTGATAGTTGTCTTGCGGTAGGTATGCGATCGTGTTTGGATGAGGAACATCGCACAGCGACTATTGGCAACCTTCGGTCTCACCGTGGCGACGGTAGCCATTTCTGCGGCGGCGTTTTGGGTGCGGTGGCGGGCTGAGGACTCGGTGGCGTCGTACGTCGAGCTGGTCCTGATGTACATGATTCCGGTGTGGCTGACACGGGTCGCGATTGAAAAATGGCGTCTCAAGGACCGGCGTCTGCTGTTTGTCGCCGGGTCGCTGTTCGGGTGGATGGTTGAGGGTGTCCTTGTCGCAGCCACCTACGAAGCGCTTCCATTGTCAGTCTCATGGACCGCATTTGCATGACATGCGCTGCTGTCGGTGGTGTGGCTGTGAGATGTCTTTCCGCGCTGGATGATGTCACGTCCGTGGATGCCGCTCGCCGCCGGGATCGGTATCCTCCAGGGTGCGTGGGCGATCATGTGGTGGACGGAAGACCCGACGCGGACAACACCGGCGGCGTTTACGATCTACACCGCAGCTACGGTTGTCGCGCTCGTTACCGGGTTTGGTCTGTGGCAATGGGCTCGCTCGCAGCATCCACTCAGTCAGCGGGCGGCGCAATAGGGAATCGCCGCACTCGCAATGTGGGGAACCGTAGCTGTCTTCATGCCTCTCCCGCTGGCCGTGCCTGTTGCGGTGTTTTTGTTCGGTGGCTCGATGCGGATACTGAAACACCGCACCCACCTCGAACCAGAGACACCGAGCTACCTGTCAACACCGAAGGTTCCAGCGACCCGGCTTTTGGTATTCGGGGCTTCCGCGGTGTCATTCGCAGCCGTCACCTACACCGTTGCGTACAACATGAACGTGGTGGCCCAAACCTCGATCTGGGTGTATGTCGTGACCGTCCCTGTCGGCTGTTGGCTGCTGTTGCGCGGCCTGCGTGCGGCACACCACTCGGTCCCCGGCGCGGCCCGAACGCCCATCCCCCAATCAGAAGTGACCATTCTGCGCTAACACGCGCCAGTAGCCACTACAGTGCGGCAAACTCTAGAGACACCGTCGAGGGAGTCACGTGCCGTTCACCGAGTATCAGGATTATGACGCCGTCGGGCTCGCTGAACTTGTGAGAACGGGGCAGGTCAAGCCTGTCGAAATCACAGAAGCCGCGATCGACGTCATCACCGACCGCAACCCCGCAATCAACGCGGTCATCGATACCTACTTCGAGCGCGCCCTTGAGATTCTCAACAGCGAATCGCTGCCATCGGGTGCGTTCCACGGCGTTCCGTTCCTTCTCAAGGATCTCCAGGCCGAAGCCGGACTACCGGTCAGCTACGGGTCGGTGTTCTTCAAGGACTTTGTTGCGCCAGCCAGCGACACGATCGGTAAAAGGATGCGCAACGCCGGCTTCAGCGTGCTCGGGCGCACCGCGTCCCCCGAGTTCGGTCTCCTCCCGACCACAGAGTCTCGCCTGTACGGCCCGACCAACAACCCGTGGGATCTGACCCGCTCGCCGGGAGGCTCGAGCGGCGGCGCTGCGGCTGCCGTTGCAGCGGGAATGGTGCCAATGGCTCACGGCGGCGACGGAGGCGGGTCGCTTCGTATCCCGGCCTCGAACTGCGGATTATTTGCCCTCAAACCATCCCGCGGCACAATGCCACACCGCCCGAACTCTCTCGCAGACCGTATCGCAATCGACGGATGCATCTCACGCACCGTGCGCGACACGGCGGCGTTTCTCGACGCGGTCGGGGGCGCAACGACCGGTGACTTGTGGCGGATGTCGATCGAGGGCCGCTCATTATTCGACGCGATCGACGTCACGGTCCGCCCTCTCCGCATCGCCGTGCGGACCACAGATCACCGCGGGAGACCCGTGCACCCAGCGTGCCGAGACATGATCTCGAGCGTGGTTTCTCTGCTCGAAGAGTTGGGCCACACGGTCGTCGAACACACGACCAAGGTTGACGCGGAGCGGATGGAGGACGCATTCATGACACTGTGGGCAGTGTTACCTGCGACTACCTTTCGGGCCATTCTCGACGAGGCTCAAGAAACACGGAAGGGACTGAAGGCTCTCCGCAAAACGTTGGGTGACTACGCGACAATGCGAATCATTGCGAACCGCGTGGAGAAAGCGACAGGAAAGCCGGCCTTTGAGCCGTTCACCTGGGCTCTAATCAAACGAGCGCGCAGGCTTGGTGCTACCGACGTTATGCAGGCGTTTCAGAGACTCCAAGAGACGGCATACGTGTACGGTGACCTTTTCGACGAGTACGACATCGAGCTGACACCAGTGCTCAGCACTCCCCCGGTCCGGACCGGCGAGATCGACCAAGACCAGCGAACAAACACTCTCGTCGACCAGCTCGCACGGTATGTTGCCTTTACACCGATTGCGAACTTCGCAGGGCTCCCCGCAATGTCGGTGCCGCTGCATTGGACCGAAAATGGTCTTCCCATTGGGGCCCACTTCACGGCTGCACACGGTGGAGATGAGTTACTGATGCAACTTGCCCGCCAGCTCGAAGTCGCCCGACCGTGGAAGGACCACCGCCCGCCGGCACCGCCGACAGCAGCGCCGGCGTCCGAAACGCAACCTGATCCGAATGGGTCCAGATGACAGACCAGATCCGAAAACCGGAGCTCGAATCGACAGACCCATCGCCTGCGGACCTCGTCAACTCGCTTGGTGTCGCAATGCTTCAAACGACAGGCGCGGGCGTCATTGTGTACGCAAACCGTGCCGCTACCGGCTTGCTTGGCTACGAGACGCGGGAGCTTGTCGGGACTCAACTTGGCGACCTTTGCGACGATGTCAAGAAACCGTCCAGTTGGTCGCGACTAGACGGCACTGCACTCTGGCTACACACGAAAAGTGGGCGGTCGATCCGATGCGTCGTACAGTCACGACTACACAACGAGCACGGCGGGCGATCTCGATGTGTCGATCTGTTGCTAGTCCCCCTCAACTCGGGCGGAGGCTGTTGGTCCATCAGAAAGTCTCTCCAGAACTGCCCTGGACCGGTCTCCAGCCGGAATAGTGATCACGGACAGCAACATCGAGATCATCTACTCGAACCAGGCGATCCAGACCATGTTCGGTCGTACCGACGCGCAGCTACGCACTATGACGTTCACCGATATGATGCCCAAGGAGACCGCCGCTGAAGCAGTCGTACTCTCACAGCAGTTCATACGGGGAACGTTGGACGCCGGTCAGGTCGAGACCGACGCATTTCGAAGCGACGGCAGCACATTCAACGTCCATATCACTGCATCCGCGGTGCGCGACGATTCGGGGGAACTCCTCTTCTCAATTTCCCATTGGGTCGACCTAACAACCAACCGCCACATAGCCGCCAGGCTCGCCCGTTCACAGGCGACGTTCGAATCAGCGTTTGTGGATAGTCCTGCGGGCATGTCCTTGCGGGACAAAACATTCGGTGCAATCCGCACCAACCGGGCAATGCGGGAGATACTCGGAAACCCAGCTCACCCTAGCGAAGGCGTCTTCAGCGTTCCTGAGGACGACACCGATTTCTGGGGATCGGTGCAGGATATTCGCGACGGTCGGTCGTCATCCTTCTCTCGCGAGTTGAAGCTGACCAACTCGCAAGGCGACACCGTGTGGGGTCTTTGCACCGTATCGGGCATTCAGACAAACGGTTCCCATGCCGGATTCTTGGTCCACTTTGTCGACGTCACCGGACAGCGAGTGGCGCGTCAGCGACTTACCGAGCTTGCCGCGTCAAAAGACGCTCTGGTGCGATCGGTCAGTCACGAACTCAGGACACCATTGACCATTATCGTCGGGCTCGCATCCGAACTGACGGACCGCACTAACGACTTCGCCGCGGCCGAGCGGGATGAATTTATCCAAATGATCGCCAACCAGGCTACCGAAATGGCAGACCTGGTCGAGGACCTTCTGTCAGCAGCCCAATCGTCCGTGAGTGAGATACAAGTCGACATCGTCGAACTCGATATCGTCGCGGTTGCAAAACAGGTCGTCGACTCGTTGAACATAGGCGCCGTCTCGATCAATGCCGAGCCGCAGCCGCTTGCGATGGGCGACGCATTCAGGGTGCGTCAGATCGTCCGAAACTTGCTCGTCAATGCTACAAAGTACGGCAAACTTCCATATGAGGTTGCCGTCACGAGCGAAGCGACCATGTGCATCTGCGCGTGATTGACCACGGTGACGGCGTCCCAGACGCCGAGGCCGACGCTATTTTCCGGCGGTACTACCGCGCACACGACCCGGCCGGCCAACCCGGAAGTGTCGGCATCGGGCTTTCGCTATCGCGCCAACTTGCGGAATTGATGAACGGAACCCTTACCTATCTACGCGACGGTGACTCCACGGTATTCGAGCTGCTGATCCCCAGGGCTGAGACCTAGCTGGTGGGACCCGTTACGCAGTCACTCCAGGTAGGCGTCGATCGGTGGGCACGAGCACATCACGTTGCGATCGCCGTACTGGTTGTCAATGCGGCTCACCGGCGGCCAATACTTGTCGGCCCGTAAGCCGGCAACCGGATAAGCGGCCACCTCGCGCGAATACGGATGCACCCATTCGTCGACCAGGAGGTTCTCCGCCGGATGGGGCGCGTTGCTCAGAGGGGAGTCGTCCAGCGGGTAGGTGCCATCGGCGACAAGGTCGACCTCTGCCCTGATCGCAATCATGGCATCGCAGAACCTGTCCAGCTCCTCAAGGCTCTCGCTCTCCGTCGGTTCGATCATGAGCGTGCCAACAACTGGAAACGACATCGTCGGGGCGTGGAAGCCGTAGTCGATGAGACGTTTGGCGAAGTCGTCGACTGTAACGCCAACCTCGTCCTTGATGGGGCGGAGGTCGATGATGCACTCGTGAGCGACAAGACCGGCGTTCCCGGTGAACAAAAGCGGATAGTGCGCGCTCAGACGCCGAGCGATGTAGTTGGCGCTGAGGATCGCAACCTTGGTTGACTTGGTGAGACCGCTGCCGCCAAGCAAAGCCATGTACGCCCACGAGATCGAAAGAACCCCTGCGCTGCCCCACGGCGCGGACGCCACAGCACCAACACCATCACGGTGATCGTCCTGATCTGGGACGAGACCGTGCCCGGGGAGGAACGGGGCGAGATGCTTTTTGACACCGATCGGGCCGACCCCGGGTCCACCGCCACCGTGGGGGATGGCGAACGTTTTGTGCAGGTTGAGGTGCGAGACATCGCCGCCGAACTTGCCAGGTTTCGCCAAGCCGACCATTGCGTTTAGATTCGCGCCGTCCAGGTACACTTGCCCGCCATTCTCATGGACGATGTCGCACGCTTCGACAATCCCCTCTTCAAACACACCGTGGGTTGACGGGTACGTCACCATCAGCGCTGCCAGGGAATCCGCGTGTTCAACCGCTTTATCCCGCAAGTCGCTCAGGTCGATGTTTCCGTACTCGTCGGTGTTCACCACGACGACTTTCATACCAGCCATTGCAGCCGAAGCCGGGTTGGTCCCGTGCGCCGATGCAGGAATGAGGCACACAGTTCGATCGTGGTCGCCGCGTGACTGGTGGTACGCACGAATTGCTAACAGTCCAGAAAACTCGCCCTGCGACCCGGCATTTGGTTGCAACGACACCGCGTCATACCCGGTGATCTCACCGAGCCACGTCTCGACCTCATCGAAGAGTTCAAGGTATCCCGCCGCCTGATCAAGGGGGATGAACGGGTGCAGATTTCCAAATTCGGGCCATGTGACTGCCGCCATCTCGGTTGCAGCGTTGAGCTTCATCGTGCATGACCCGAGCGGGATCATCGCCCGGTCCAAGGCGATGTCTTTATCTTGAAGCTTGCGGAGATAGCGCATCATTTCGGTCTCGGAACGATACGAATGGAACACCGGGTGTTCCATAAAATTAGAGGTCCGAAGCAGCGACCTTGGAATGCCCGTCGTTTTCTCGCCGGCGTGCTGGGCTCCAAAGATTTCGAGAACCGCATCCACGAATGGCGCCGTAGTGGTCTCGTCGAACGAAATCCCCACGGTGTCGTTGTCGACGAAACGAAAGTTGATCCGCCGCTCACGTGCCTTTGCGAGAATCTCGTCGGCACGATGCGGCACCGACACCGTGATGGTGTCAAAGAACGTGTTGTTCTTCACCTCGACCCCTGCCGCCTCCAGCCCTGCAACCAATGCAGACATATCGCCGTGGATTCTTGTAGCAATGGCAGTGATGCCGTCGGGGCCGTGATACACGCCGTACATGCCAGCCATCACAGCAAGCAGAACCTGCGCCGTGCAGATGTTGGAGGTTGCCTTCTCGCGGCGAATGTGCTGTTCGCGTGTTGCCAAGGTCAGCCGGTACCCGACTCTGCCGTCGGCGTCCTTAGAAACGCCAACCAACCGACCCGGCAAGGCCCGCTTGTACTCATCCTTCGTCGCAATATATCCCGCATGCGGTCCACCAAACATCATGGGGACGCCGAACCTTTGCGACGTGCCGACCGCGACATCGGCGCCCAACTCGCCAGGCGATACCAGCAACGTGAGTGCCAAGAGATCGGCGGCCATTGCGACCTTGATGCCACGCTCTTGGCACGAAGCCACAATTGGCGCTGTGTCTGCGATCGCTCCCGACACGCCCGGGTACTGCAACAGAACGCCAAACGGCTCAACGTCGGGCAGATCAGTGACGGGATCACCGACGATCAGAGTCAAACCAAGTGGCTCGGCGCGCGTGCGCAACACCTCGATCGTTTGCGGCAAAGCGTCTTGGTCAACAAAGAAGATACCACCGCGCCGCCCCTTGGAAAGGCGATGCAACATGGCCATTGCCTCGGCCGCTGCGGTCCCCTCATCCAACAGCGATGCGTTCGATATTTCCATGCCGGTGAGATCGGCAACCATCGTCTGAAAGTTGATGATCGCCTCGAGGCGGCCCTGGGAAATCTCAGGTTGGTACGGCGTGTATGCGGTGTACCAACCCGGGTTCTCAAGCACGTTGCGCTGTATGACCGACGGGGTGATCGTGCCGTAATATCCCATGCCGATCATCGACGCAAACACCTCGTTCTTGGCGGCGAGTTCCTTCAACCGCTGGACGACCGCCACCTCCGACCGCGGGGCGGGAAGATCGAGGGATTCGTGAGAGCGAATGGATTCTGGAACCGCCGCCTGAACCAGATCGTCGAGACTGTCATATCCAATGGACGACAACATCGCGGCGATGTCGGGTTCACGAGGGCCGATGTGGCGAGCGATGAAGTCGGCATCTTGGCTATCGGTTGTTGATGACATAAGCACAGCTCCTAACAACACACGAGGGGTGCCTCGTGACTCGCCCCGTTCTGTCGCTAGGACCTGAGAGTTTCGCCGGAAATCCGGTTTTCCCCTTCGGTGAGACGCTGGTGCGGCTACTTTCCAGAGGCGTTTCTGTACTGCGGTACCTGGTGCCTGAGAGATTCCCGGGGCGGTTGCTCCTTCGGCGCCGACACAGTGCGGACTCTCCCGCAGCACGTCATCAACGCGGGAATTGTACCAGTGATGTCAGAACCGTTCCAGTGTTCGTGCGCAGTAACACCCTGCAGCCGCGCGGCCCACCCTTGCGACGCCGACGAATCGGTTCAGACCGTCCCGCCATACTTCTGCGCGTACAGTCTTGCCGCCGAGCCGACCCAGTCATCGCGTTCGATGCGCCCACGAAAAGCGTCAAGCGCGTCGTCTAGCTGCGAGACATCGTCCGCAGTCAGCGCCGCGATCTGTTGGAAGCTAGAGAACCCCATCTTGCGGAGAATGCCGTCCATCTTGGGGCCAACTCCATGAATGTGCTGCAGGTTGTCTTCAACGGATATCTCGCCCGCCGTGCGTCTGGCGATTTCGGCCACCCTTGCACGAGCGTTCTCTTCGTAGGAATTGAGTTCGACAATTGGAGGCACGATGTCGGGCACACTATCCACACGTGAGAACAGTGTCGGCACTCCGCCATCGGCATCGATGGCCTTATTGGTCAGATCGATGGTGAGATCTGAACGGACGGTATCGTACCGCTCAACGAGGGCAGCGTGGTCCGAAACAAGCCGCTCGTGCTCTGCGCGCAGTTCGGTGAGCCGGACCTCGGCGAGCGTTGCCCGCCGCGCCGCGTCGATCATGTCTTCGTTCGAGCGCTCAGCTTCTACAGCGAAAAAAGCGCGTGCGAGAAACCATGCGGCGACCGCGCCAACCAGCGCTGCACCAATCAATATTGCTAACGACCCCACATGTTCCTATTTCGCTCGGCTGGCGTCCGATCGACGCTGACTGACTTAGTGTAGGTCGACTTCCGCCGATAAACCCAACAAGATGGAATATGACAATGTGTGACTCAGGTTATACTATTGAAATACACTTAGACAATCACAACATCTGACGAAGACACGTTCGGCAGGAGGATACTCATGGGACAAGCAGTCGGAATCGACCTCGGAACCACAAACAGCGTCATCGCGGTGCTTGAGGGCGGCAAGCCAAAGATCATTGCGAACGCCGAAGGACACCGCACAACACCGTCGGTAGTGGCATTCGCCAAGAACGGCGATGTCCTCGTCGGTGACCAGGCCAAACGTCAAGCCATCACCAATCCAGACCGCACGATCCGTTCGGTGAAACGCCAAATGGGCGAGGATTGGTCTGCGAAAATCGATGGCAAGGACTACAGCGCACAAGAAATCTCAGCCCGCATTCTGCAGAAACTGAAGCGCGACGCCGAGAAGTTCCTCGGTAACACGGTCACCGAGGCAGTGATCACCGTGCCCGCCTACTTTGGTGACGCGCAGCGGCAAGCGACGAAAGAAGCCGGCCAAATCGCCGGCCTCGAAGTTCTTCGTGTCGTCAACGAACCCACCGCTGCTGCGCTGGCGTACGGCATGGACAAGGATAACGACCATCAGATCCTCATTTTCGACCTGGGTGGCGGCACGTTCGACGTGTCGATACTCGAAATCGGTGAGGGTGTTTTCGAGGTGAAAGCAACGTCCGGTGACACGGACCTCGGCGGCGACGACTGGGACCAGGCTGTCATGGATTGGCTCATCACTGGGTTCAAGAACGACCACGGTGTCGACCTCGGCGCAGATCCAATGGCACTCACCCGTGTGAAGGAGGCGGCGGAGAAAGCAAAAATCGAACTGTCGTCGGTTACCGAAACCGAGATAAACCTACCGTTCATCACCGCAACCGCCGACGGTCCGATCCATCTCCTCAAAAGCTTGACCAGGACCGAGTTCGAGCGGATGACTGAGTCCCTCGTCGAGAGAACACGCAAACCATTCGACCAAGCGGTGAAGGACTCGGGTGTGGCTCTTAAGGACATTGCCCACGTCATCCTCGTCGGCGGGTCCACTCGAATCCCGGCAGTTCAGGCGTTTGTCGAACAACTCTCGGGCAAGGAAGCTCACCAAGGTGTGAACCCGGATGAGGTAGTCGCTCTCGGTGCCGCGATCCAGGCCGGTGTGCTCAAGGGCGACGTCAGCGGCATCCTGCTGCTCGACGTGACACCTCTTTCTCTCGGTGTCGAAACCGAGGGCGGGGTTACAAACGTCATGATCGAGCGCAACACGACCATTCCCACCAGACGCGCCGAGATCTACACGACAGCGGCTGACAATCAGTCCGAGGTAGAGATCCACGTGCTCCAGGGTGAACGTTCGATGGCAACGGACAACAGCTCGCTAGGCCGGTTCAAGCTGATGGGGATCGTCTCTGCCCCCCGTGGTGTTCCGCAGATCGAGGTCACGTTCGATATCGATGCGAATGGCATCGTGTCGGTGTCAGCAAAGGATCTCGGCACAGGCAAGAGCCAGTCCGTAACGATCACTGGTGGCACGGCGCTGAGCAAGGACGAAATCGAGGAGATGATCGAGGATGCTGAAGCGCACGCGAACGAGGATAAGGAGCGGCGCGAGGCCGCGGAAGTCCGCAACCAAGCAGATCAGCTTTCGCACAACATTGGAAAGCAGCTGGAAGAGCATGGCGACAAGTTGAGCGACGACGAGCGCGCCCCGATAGACGAGGCGCTCGAAGGACTCAAAACCTTGCTCGCCAGCGACGACCCATCGACTGAAGACCTGAAGTCTGCCACCGAGACCTTGGCTACATCTAGCCAAATCCTTGGACAGAAAATCTATGAGGCTTCGCAGGCAGATGCAGAGAGCGACGCCACAGACACATCCGATGATGACGGCGTTGTTGAGGCAGAGGTCGTTGACGACGATGGGGCCGCCGATGACGTGGTCGAGGCAAATGCAGACGATTCAGACGACGAAGCGGGAGACGAGGGCTCATCGTGAGCAAAGGCACTCCCCCATCTGATGGTGCGGAGAATGTTTCCGCACCATCAGACCCTCCCGTTGTTGAGGTCGAGATCGTCGAAGCAGATCCCGGTACACAAGAGCCGGCAGCCAGCCACGAATCTGAGCTACCGCCGCAAGAGGGTGTCAGTTTTGTCGAAGAGGTCGGTGACGGCGGAGGTTTTGATTGGCCGGCCGACCCAGACGAGGCGTTCACCGCCGCGCTCGAACAACTCCGCGCAAGCCGCGAGGAGGCCGTCGATCTACGAGACAAGCTTCAGCGGATGACGGCGGACTTCGACAACTACCGCAAACGAGTCGAGCGAGACCAGTTCGACATGATTCGCAGGGCTGGAGAGCGAGTCATTGTGCAGCTCCTCCCGACACTCGACGCCTTCGATGCCGCACTCGCGTTTTCTCCCACGACGGATGGCGAGAAAAAGCTCCTCAAGGGCCTGGCGAGCACCCACTCACAGCTCATGGATATGTTGAGCAAGGAAGGGCTTGAGACTACACCTGGCGCCGGCGTGGAGTTCGATCCGAAAATCCACGAAGCGGTGGCGGGCCCCGCCGACGGATCCGATGACCTGACAGTCTCACAAGAACTACGACGGGGTTACACGTTGCACGACAGAGTCGTCCGCCCGGCGCTGGTCGCGGTGGACAAAACGCCCAGTTAGTCAGAGCAAACGGATGGTGAAGTGATGCGCAAGGAATGGATCGGAACGGACTACTACTCCGTGCTCGGCGTTTCTCGCGACGCGTCCGCCAAGAGCATCAAGAAGGCGTATCGCAAACTCGCCCAAGAACTCCACCCAGATACCAATACCGGCGACAGCGCAGCGGAGTCCCGTTTTAAGGAAGTATCCGAAGCGTACGACGTGATCGGCGACAATAAGAAGCGGCCCGAATACGACAAACTCCAAAGGCTCGGGCCGATGGGTGGTGGATTCGCCGGCCGCGGCCGCTCGGGTAGCGTCACATTCGAAGATCTGTACCAGAGCACGGGCGCCGGCAGCGCGTCGTTTGACATGCTCGGTGGTCTTGGTGATCTCTTTGGCGGCAGCAGACCACGGAACCGCCCCGGTCATGACATCAGTACGTCGCTGGCCATCAGCTTTCACGAGGGCATATCTGGGACGACAAAACAGATCAGCATCGACGGCGAGAAGATCAGGGTGCGGTTCCCAAAGGGCACGGTCGACGGCGCCAAGCTGCGCTTGCGGGGCAAGGGTGGCTACGGGTCGTCACCATCGAGTCCGCGAGGTGATCTCTACGTCGACGTACAGGTTGGATCGCACCCGATCTTTGACCGGCATGGGATCGACCTTCTGGTGGACGCCCCAATTACTTTTGTTGAGGCGACTCTTGGCGCAAATATCACCGTACCGACCCTTGACGGCAAGGTGACGTTGAAGATCCCGCCTGCAACGCAGACAGGGAAGATCTTTAGTGTCAAGGGACGCGGGGTGATCCCCGAAAAGGGCGATCCCGGGAACCTGTTGGTGACTGTCAACGTTGTGATCCCGGCCGACGTGACAGCAGAACAGCAGGCGCTGCTCAAGAAATTCGCAGACAACAACGATGGCCCCGGCCCTCGCGAACACCTGGGAGTATGACATGAACGAACGAGCACAGGCCGTCTACATCATCTCGGTTGCCGCGGAGCTCGCTGGCGTGCACCCCCAGACGCTACGCATCTACGAACGCAAGGGACTGATTGAGCCGTACCGTACCCCCGGCGGTACCCGGCGCTACTCGAACGAAGACATCGAGCGGCTGGCGCTCATCCAAGAACTCACCAGCGTTGGGGTCAACCTCGAAGGAGTGCGGCGAGTTCTTGCCCTGCGCGAGGACAACAAACGTCTACGGAGCCAGGTGGACAGGCTGCGACGACTCCTCGGCGACGCCGATCTACGAGCAAGCGGACGGACTGGGGCTGTCGTACACACGGTCGCGATACGCACTCTGCGGCGTCTTCCAGGGTCGCCCGAAGAGCTTTCCTAAACGATTCGTCGGCATCCGGCTGGAAACGCGCGCACGATAAGGCGTACAATCAGCTCCGATTCGGGCGAGCGCCCGCCAATGGACGCAGGCTATGAATGTTTAGGAGATATAGGCTTATGAAAAAGACAAGACTTTTCGGTCTCGCGGTCGGTTTCGCACTGATAGCCGCTGCATGCGGCGGTGGGGTCGATTTCGACGCTGGAGTTCTCGGGGCCGTTGAGGTAGGACCTGATGAACAAATCCAGATCCGTTCGCTCCAGGCCATCACAGGAGATGTTGCCTTTCTCGGTATTCCAAACCAGCGAGGTACCGAGCTAGCGATCACCGACTTCGGCGACATAGAGGGGCACAGTGTCACAATCGGCACCGGTCTCGATGACCTCTGCAACGCAGAGGGCGGACAGGCCGCCGCACAGACGATCACTGCCGATGACAAGGTCGTCGGAGTAATCGGTACGTCCTGTTCGGGAGCGGCCGCCGCGGCTTCACCGCTTATCAGCGACGCCGGCTTGGTGATGATTTCACCATCGAACACGTCGCCGAGCTTGACGTCAGACCTGAAGGGCAACGCCGGCAAGGACTACCGCCCTGGGTACTACCGGACCGCACACAACGACTTGTTCCAAGGTCAAGCAGTTGCGGAGTTTGCGTACAACGATCTCGGCATGCGCAAGGCCGCAGCGATCCACGACGGTGACCCATACACCGACGGCTTAGCGACGGCGTTCTCGGACGCGTTCCAGAAGCTCGGCGGTGAGATGGTCGTCTACACATCCGTCAACAAGGGTGACACCGACATGAGCGCAGTGCTCACCGAAGTCGCCGCGGGCTCGCCCGATATGTTGTTCTTCCCGATATTCCCGGCTGAAGGAATCCCCATTGCCCAACAGGTCGGTGGCGTCCCCGGTCTTGAGAACATCACCCTGATCGTGGCCGACGGGCTACTTGTCGACAACTTCATGGAGATCCCTGAAGCGAGTGGCATTTACTACTCCGGGCCTGACTTGAACTTCGGCAACAACACGTCGCCGACCGGCACCAACGCCGAGTCGTTCCTGGCGGCGTACGAGGCTGCATACGGCGAGGCCCCGACGGCGCCTTTCTGGGCGCATTCCTACGATGCGACGATCATGCTGCTGACAGCGATTAAGAAAATCGCTGTGGTCGATGGCGACACTATCTTCATCGACCGCCAGCTTCTGCGTGACGAACTGGACAAGACGTCCGGCTTCTCGGGCATCATTGGGACTATCACGTGCGACGACTTCGGTGACTGTGGTGCTCAGCGCATTGCAATCATCTTGAACAACTCGCCAAACGACCTGGACGCGGCGAAGGCAAACGTCGTGTTCACGTTCTCTCCCTGAACGACACTCATAAGTGAGCAGTAGGTGTGGCGCCGCCGAAAGGTGGCGCCACACTTGGTTCACGGGAAAGGCAGCACGGAGTGGTCTCCGCGACAAAAACCAAAAAGACAATCACACAATTCCGCGACGGTTGGGTCGACGGATTTCTGTTGTTTATTCGTGTTGCGGCGCTCGTTGTCATCAGCATCGGAGCCATCCGGTCGATAGCCATGACCATCAACGGCGACGGGACGACGATCGAAGCGTGGACCAACCTCGCCATTGCGGGTGTCGCCCAGGGTTCGATGTACGGCATGCTCGCGCTTGGCTACTCCATGGTCTACGGCGTGCTCGGTTTCATCAACTTTGCCCACGGGGAGGTGTTCATGGGTGGTGCCATGGTCTCATTCTTTGCTGCCCAGAACCTGTTCGAACGCGGGGTCTGGGAGAGCAATTTTGCGCTGTCTCTCACCATCGTGCTGGTCGTGGCGGTGCTGACATCGACGCTGATAGCGGTCATTGTGGAGCGGGTTGCGTACCGGCCGCTGCGGAACGCACCCAGAATCATCCCGCTAATTACATCGATCGGGATCTCCTTTTTCATCCAATACACCTTTGCCGGTCTCTTTGGCGAAGGCATCAAGAACTATCCCCCACCCCCTAGCTACCTCCGGGATAAAGTCGACCTCTTTGGCGTTCTCCCCATTGAGGGGACGAAGATCCTTGTGATAGTCGTCACGACCGTATCGATGCTTGGGCTGTACTACTACGTGCAGAAAACCAAAGCCGGCCGATCTATGCGGGCGGTGGCCGAGGACAGAGAGATCGCCGCGCTGATGGGAATCAACGTCGATCGAACAATCGTGTCGACCTTTGCAGTGGGCGGGGCAATGGCCGGCGTAGCTGGCATCCTGTGGGCACTACTGTTTCGTAGCATTTCGTTTATCACCGGTTTTCTACCGGGGATCAAGGCGTTCACCGCGGCAGTGCTTGGCGGGATCGGCAATCTTGCTGGTGCCATGGTGGGCGGCCTCGTTCTTGGTTTGCTCGAGAGCGTCGGGACGATTCTTATACTCGGCGGCTGGGGAATACCGGGCGCCGGCAACTTGAAAGATGTCATCGCGTTTAGTGCTCTGGTGCTCGTCCTCATCTTTAGACCCCGCGGCCTGTTTGGGGAACGCTTGACACACGAGGATCGTCCATGACCGCGCTAGCGGCAGGACGCCGTAGGTCAGTTGCGGATTTCGATATCAAGGAAGTGGTCGTACACGGCGCGCTTGCGGCGCTCGTGATTTCTTTCATTGCCGCCATCGGCATGCTCGAAGAGCTCGACAACCGCATCCTCATCACACCGGTACTCAGCCTCGGCTACCTAACCATTGCGTGGGCGCCCTTCCTATTCGGGTACAGAGCGAGCCACGAGAAGACCATCGAGGGGGTTGAGCCACCAACCAAGGGTCTGCGAGACATCGTCGTCGGCGGTGTCGTCGGTTTGGTTGCCGGCCTCATCGTGTCAAGCTTTGGATGGCTCGCCCAAACCATGGATCTCACCGGCGTGTTCATCCACACCGGCGAGCGCATGCAGTCAGCGTTGTTGTTTGGAAAAAGTCCCGCCGTCGGATTTCTACTCATGGTTCTGTTCTCGGTGACACTCGGCGTCTTTGGTGGCGCACTCCACGTCATTCGTCCCCGCATACGCTCGCTCGTAGCCGTCTCGGTTGGGACGACGCTAGTTTTCGCTCTTTTCGAGGCGGATGTAAAGCAGCTGTTCAAGGGGTTGCGTATAGAGGGACTCGGAAAGATCGTATACGCCCCGGCCGGCGGCCTCACCGTGGTCACAGCAGTGGCCGTCACGGCAATCGTGGTGCTGATCAAGATCTACGGCAAGGGGCGAGGACCAACGGCGACGTACCAGCGGATCAAGAAACACCACAAGAACCTGACCCCAGAAATCAGGAAACGCAATAACTGGTTCTGGACTGCAGCGGGGATTGGTGCGTATCTGGTAATTCCGCAGATCCTTGGACGGTCCTTGAGCGAGACCGCGGTCAACATCGGGCTCTTCATCATCCTCGGCATCGGGCTCAACATCGTCGTTGGACAGGCCGGCATGCTTGATCTGGGTTACGTTGCGTTCTTTGCGGTTGGGGCGTACGGCATTGCGATGCTCACATCACCGTTCCGCCCGGCACAGTGGATCCCGCAACTCGACTTCTGGGTTGCGCTCCCGATCGTCATCATCGTGGCAGCGTTTGTCGGGATACTCGTCGGCACACCGGTTATCAGAATGCGTGGAGACTACCTCGCCATCGTAACTCTCGGATTCGGAGAAATCACCCAAAAGTTGTTCCTCTCTGACTGGTGGAAGCCAGTGGTCGGCGGCGCTCAAGGCATCACAAATGTGCCGTCGGTAACCATCGGTCCTATCGAATTCGCCGGGGCGAATTCGAAAATGGTGTTCTATCTCGTCGCGGTCCTGGTTGGCGGAACGTTCTTGGTCTCGCAACGTCTGGAACACTCTCGGGTCGGTCGATCGTGGGCCGCATTGAGAGAAGATGAACAGATCGCAGAGGCGACAGGGATCAACACCGTCACATCGAAGTTGCTGGCGTTTTTGATCGGCGCGGTGATCGCAGCGCTCGCCGGTGCCTTATTCGCTGCGAAAGTCGGCTCTGTGTTCCCGTCAAGCTTCAAGCTCTTGGTGTCCCTCATCATCCTCGTCGTCATAATCGTCGGCGGCCTAGGAAGCTTGCGTGGCGTTGCGATCGGGTCAGTTGTGCTTATCGGTCTGCTTGGCGGCCCAACGCTGCCCGGCCTCCTGAGAGAATTCGGTCGATTCAAGCTGCTAATTTATGGAATCATCCTCATCTACATGATGCTCAAGAGACCCGAGGGGCTGTTGCCAAATGTGACGCGCGCGCGAGAACTCCACCACGACGAGCTGAAACAAGACGACTGGCTCAACAAGGTCTCAGACGTGGACGGCGAGTCGGGGGTGACGGCGTAGTGGCCATTCTCGAAGTGACTGGCCTGAAGAAGACCTTTGGTGGGGTGCAAGCTCTTGGCGGCATCGACTTCCATGTTGACGAGGGGGAGATAGTCTCGGTGATCGGGCCAAACGGCGCCGGGAAAACGTCTTTCTTCAACGTTATCACCGGGATCTTCACCCCCGACGAGGGAGACATCGTATTCGAGGGAGAGAACATTGCAGGACTCACCCCTTCTGCAATCACCCACCGCGGTATCGCACGAACCTTTCAGAATGTGCGGCTCTTTCCGAACTTGAGCGTAATTGAAAACGTCATGGTTGGCCGCCACTGCCGCACAAGCCAGGGTGTGCTCGGTGCCCTGTTTCGAACAAAGGCGTTCCTCAAAGAGGAGCAAGAAATCGAAGATCATGCACGCCATGTGCTGTCGTTCTTTGGCACTCGATTGCGCGGCTACCGCGAAGACCAGCCGGCGTTTGCATTGTCATACGCCAACCGCCGCCGCCTCGAAATCGCCAGGGCAATGGCGACGGAGCCGAAGCTGCTGCTGCTTGACGAACCGACCGCCGGGATGAACCCCCAAGAAACGATCGAACTCGCCGGCCTTATCGGCAAGCTCCGCGACGACCGGGGTTATACGATCGTCCTCATCGAGCACGACATGAAGGTCGTCGGCCGCGTATCCGATCGTGTCTTTGTGCTCGACCACGGTGTCAAGATCGCCGAGGGCGACTACGAATCAGTGTCGACCAACGAAGACGTGATCGAGGCATATCTCGGGAGACCGGCAAGCAATGCCGCAACAGCATGACGGATGCCAGGACGCCGGTCCTCGAGCTCAAGGACGTCAACACGCACTACGGGCCTGTTCAGATTCTCAGAGATGTCAACCTCACCATTTACGAGGGTGAGATGGTGTGTCTCCTTGGAGGCAACGCCTCTGGCAAGACCACAACCCTCAAGACGATTCTCGGGATGGTCACGCCAACATCGGGAGCAGTCCTTCTCAACGGCGAAGACATTTCGGGCATGTCGACCGCCCATATTGTTGAACGGGGCGTTTCGATGGTGCCGGAGAACCGCCGGCTTTTCGCCCGCATGACCGTTCGAGAGAACCTCGAAATCGGTGCCTACCTACGCAAAGATGATATCTCAGACGACCTGGAGCACATCTTCGAACTGTTCCCGCGGGTGAAGGAACGCCTGAGTCAGAAGGCGGGAACCCTCTCGGGCGGCGAGCAGCAAATGGTGGCTGTCGGTAGGGCCCTGATGTCACGACCGAAGGTTCTGCTGATGGACGAGCCGTCGATGGGTCTCGCCCCCGTGCTCGTCGCCCAGAACTTCGAGATCATCGACACGATCAATAAGGCAGGCACAACGGTGTTCATGGTCGAACAGAACGCCAACATGGCCCTGTCGATCGCTGACAGGGGTTACGTATTGCAGACTGGCGAGATCGTGCTGCACGACACTGCCGAGAACTTGTTAGCGAACCCCCAAATGCGCACCGCCTACCTAGGTCACGCCGAGTAGCTGATTCTCCACCAAAGCTCTACCTCACGCAACGAACGTGTCTCCGCCGGACTCTTGCACTACGAACGAAATCACCAGGTTCTGTCCAACCCAGCTTTCAAGCACTTCCGTCGCCCTCGCGTTTGCCACACCTTCGAAAATATCCCACGGCATAGCTTTCTCCACACGAGTCACCATCTGGAGACCCAATTTCGGCTTCACCTCGCCGCGAACGAGGTCCATGCCCTCCATCTCGACAACAGCGAGTCCCAGCGACGCACATCGACCGATGAACGTCGCCGCAATGTCCTTTGCGAAAAACCCTTCGCCCTCCTCGGCTCGGTACGCCGCCTGAGGATCAAACTCCTCAACGAGCGCGAGAGTTGCAGGATCTTCGTCGCCCCAAGTAGCGCCCTGGGGTTCACCGAGCGGACCGACCTGGTCGTCATCCTCGTAGAGGTCCTCGGGGGTGACGATCCGTTCGGCAAGCTCAAGCACCTGCACCAGATACCCAAGATCGAGATCAAAGACCTCATCATCCGAATCGGAGTACACCTGGACGATTGGTGCGCCGCCGTCCCAGAACACCATTCCGATGAACTCTGAGTCACGCCATATTTCAACGACCGGCTCGTCAAAGTCTTCGCGTTCGGTTTCGACTATTCGTAGTGGGAGCATTCGGGGATTCTACGCAAAACGCGACCAACATGCTTCGAGACAGCCGATAACGATATCGGCACCGATGATCCAACGGACAAGCAAGCGCGCCGCGTGACGATTTGTGGCGACGTCTTGGACCGTAGCCGAAGCCTCGGTCGGTATGCTAAGACGCCCGGGCCGACGTGGTCAACCGTCTCTTGGAGGTGACGTGATGAACTGGGGCCGCCACTACCTGATGTGTCCACCCGATCATTTTGATGTCCTGTACGCCATCAACCCATGGATGGACATGGACAATCCCGTGGACCGCGACCTCGCCAAGGCACAGTGGCAGGCGGTAAAACACGCCATCAAGACGGCCGGCGCAAGGGTTGACGTGCTACCGGCGCAGCCCGGCCTGCCCGACATGGTGTTCACCGCAAACCACGGAGTTGCCAAGGACGGCGTCTTCGTGCCGTCGCGGTTGCGTTACGAGGAACGCCGCGCAGAGAGTGATCACTCGACCGACTGGATGTCGCGGCACGGCTTCACGATTCTGCGGGCCGGAACCGAAACGGCGCACGAAGGATCTGGAGACTGCCTCCCCTGGGACGGGGACTTCATTGCCGGCTACGGGCAGCGCAGCGACCTGGCTTCGTGGGAAGACTGGGAAGATAGAACCGGCTGGACGATCCACAAGATTCGTCTCGTCGACAAACGGTTCTACCACATCGATCTCGTGCTGTGCCCGCTCGACGGCGAGCGGGCAATCATTGCACCAACCGGTGTCGCCGCCGACGATCTCCCCCGCTTGCTCGAGCTTGTACCCGAGCCTCTCGTGTTGACTCCCCAAGAGGAGGTCTTGTTCATGATGAACTCGGTGGTTGTCGGTTCCACGATTGTGATGCCGGCGTGCAACGACCGCGTCCGAGAAATCCTGACCGGGTGGGGCTTCTCGGTGGCAGTTGTAAACGTGTCCGAGTTCATCAAAGCCGGTGGCGCGGTCCGATGCCTCACGATGCCGCTCGATATCGCTGCGACTGACGCTGCAAAGTAGCCGGCAAACTACCGGCTAGAAACCTCGACGCCGCGCCAGAACGCCACATAGTCGGTGATCTCTGAGGCCGCGCCCTTTGGCTTTGGGTAGTACCACGCCGCGTCACGGTTTGAGGCACCGTTGACCTCGACGTTCAGATAGGAGGCCTTGCCCTTCCAAGGACACTTCGTGTGCGAACGAGAATCCGAGAAAAACTCGCGGTTGATAGAAGCAGGCGGAAAGTAGTGGTTTCCCTCAACCACGATCGTGTCGTCGCTCTCGGCTATCACGACGCCGTTCCATATTGCTTGAACCATGAGTCTTCCTTTTGTCAGTCAACGAATCAACGACATCCGGGGCAACCGTATTCCAGGGAGAGCACCACCGTCAACAATACTCGCCCCGGAATCATCGAACGTCGTTTACTTCCTGAGCGCGTCCCGGATCTCGGTGAGCAGAACCGTGTGCTCATCCGGCGCTGGGGCTCCCTCTTCACCGCTGGCCTGACGCACCTGGACCGCCAGGATTGGTGCACAGAGCGAAATCGTAATGGATCGGTCTGATGGATCGGTCTGATGGATCGAATCGCAAGACGCACGAGATGGCATACTTGACAATGTCTCACTTAGATTTTCTGGCATAGAACGTCTATACTTTCGGTTGTAATGGTCGACAGGCAAGACCGAAGGGGAGTACACCATCGACTCACAACGCTTTACGACAACAGCAAGCCAGGCAGTTAGGGACGCCCAGACGCTCTCCAAAGTTCGCAACCATGCATCAATTACGCCGGTGCATATCCTCAGTGCGCTGCTCGGTCAGAGCGACACGACCGTGCTGCCGACGCTTCAAGCCGCCAAGGCCGACCTCGGATCGCTTCAGCGGGCGATCGAGGAGTCGCTCGCCAAACTCCCGTCGGTGTACGGAGACAAAAGCGACGCAACTCTCGACGCCGCAGCGTCCACCGTGTTCGACGTCGCCGAAAGCGAGCGGACCACGCTCAAGGACGACTACTTGGCCGTCGAGCACATTCTGCTTGCCATCAGCAAGACCTCGTTGCAAGAGCTTTTGACATCAGTCGGTGCGGACCACGCTTCGTTGCTCACCGCCCTCATATCCGTTCGTGGCTCGCAGCGGGTGACATCGACCGACCCGGAAGCCACGCTCAATCCCCTCGAAAAGTATGGTCGCGACCTCGTCGCGGTCGCTCGCCTCGGCAAGCTCGACCCGGTGATCGGCCGAGATGACGAGATTCGCCGCGTCATCCAGGTGCTGTCGCGCAGGAGGAAAAACAACCCGGTGCTTATCGGTGAACCCGGAGTCGGGAAGACCGCAATCGCCGAGGGTCTCGCCCAGCGAATCGCAAACGGTGACGTCCCAACCGGGTTGAAGGACAAGAAAATCTTCGCACTCGACCTCGGTCTGTTGATCGCGGGGGCGAAGTACCGCGGCGAATTCGAGGAGCGCCTCCAGGCTGTGCTGAAAGAAATCACCGCCTCCGATGGGGAGATCATCACCTTCCTCGACGAGCTGCATACCTTGGTCGGGGCCGGCGCAGCCGAGGGATCGATGGATGCGTCGAACATGTTGAAACCGCTTCTTGCAAGGGGCGAGTTGCGCATGATCGGTGCAACCACTCTCGATGAGTTCCGCAAGTACATCGAGAAGGACGCCGCCTTAGAGCGCCGCTTCCAGCCGGTGCTCGTCGAAGAGCCGACCGTTGCTGACACAGTTGGAATCTTACGCGGCTTGAAGGAGCGCTACGAGATTCATCACGGCGTACGAATCACCGACGCCGCCCTGGTGGCCGCCGCGACCCTGTCTGACAGGTACATCACCGCGCGCCATCTACCCGACAAGGCGATCGATCTGATCGACGAAGCGGCCAGCCGTCTTCGCATCGAGATCGACTCGATGCCCGAGGAGATTGACGAACTCGAAAGACGCGGACGCCAGATCGAAATCGAGATCGCTGCGCTCGAGAAGGAAACGGACAAGACGGCTTTGGCGCGCCTGGAAACCCGCAAGTCAGAACTTGCAGTCCTTTCAGAGCAACTCGAAGAGCTAACAGCTCACTGGGACCAGGAGCGAGTGGCCATCGAAAAGATCCGCGAAGCAAAACAAGCGATCGAGGGTCTGAGGGCGGATTCAGAGCGGAGCGAGCGTGAGGGTGACCTGCAGCGGGCCGCTGAGATTCGCTATGGGTCTCTTCCCGCCGCCGAAACCGCGCTTGGTGACCTCCAGACGGCCCTAGCAAGCCTTCAATCTGACCTCACCATGCTGAAGGAAGAGGTCGACGAGGAGGACGTGGCTGAAGTCGTCGGCAGATGGACCGGCATCCCCGTGACGAAGCTCGTCGAGGGTGAATCCGCAAAATTGCTCAACCTCGAGTCACACCTCCACGACCGAGTGATAGGCCAGGACCGCGCCGTGGCTGCGGTTGCGACAGCGGTGCGTCGGTCACGCGCCGGCCTCGCCGACCCCCACCGCCCAATCGGATCATTTCTCTTCCTGGGTCCGACCGGAGTCGGCAAGACCGAACTAGCTCGAACTCTCGCCAACTACCTGTTCGACGACGAACAGGCAATGGTGCGGTTGGACATGTCCGAGTACATGGAGAAACACTCGGTCAGTCGGCTGCTGGGCGCCCCTCCCGGATACGTAGGTTATGAAGAGGGCGGCCAGCTCACCGAAGCCGTGCGCCGGCGTCCATACTCGGTGATCCTGCTCGACGAGGTTGAGAAGGCCCATCCAGACGTCTTCAACGCCCTCCTCCAGGTGCTCGACGACGGCCGTCTCACCGATGGGCAAGGTCGCACTGTGGACTTCACCAATGTTGTCGTCATCATGACGTCCAACCTGGGCTCGGAGTTCATCACCGATGCCGACGACTCACAGACGATCCGAGAGAGAGTTATGGATGTTGTGCGGACCCACTTCAGACCAGAGTTCTTGAACCGTATTGATGACGTGGTGGTGTTCGACAGGCTCACCAAGGACCACCTGGCTGACATCGTAACGATCCAATTCCAACAGATTCAGCAGCGGGTCGCCGATCGGCAGATCAGTATCAGTCTTGACGATAAAGCGGTGACGTGGCTGGTGGATCACGGGTTCGACGACGTGTACGGAGCACGCCCGCTCAAACGCCTCATGCAGCGCGAGATCATCGACCGCCTCGCTAACCAGATCCTCGACGGCACGTCACAGAACGGTGATTCGATTCGAGTGACGGTATCGGGCGATGACGAGATCGAACTCACACCCGCCTGACAAAAGCATCAGGCCTGGCGCGGCGAGCGCTGTCGCGTTTGGCGTCTTGGACGTCCGCATTCGAGAAGCAACTTGGACTATCATGTTATGTATGGTATTATAGATAACAAGGTAAGCAATATTGCAAGGTACCTAGCAATGCCCAGTGATCACAACTCACAACTCCTCAAGGGAGTTCTCGATATGTGCCTCTTGGCCATCATCAATGACGAACCGTCATATGGCTATGAGATGGCAACGAAACTCCAGGGGAGGGGTCTTCATCTGATTAGCGAGGGAAGCATTTATCCGCTTCTCAGCAGACTTCAGAAACAGGGCCTCATCGACGGATACTTTGTCGAGTCTGCGGGAGGACCACCCCGCAAGTACTACCGAATCGAACACACTGGTAGGCAACGGCTCAAGGAATGGACACAGGAATGGGACAGTCTCACGAACGGAGTGAAAGAGGTTCTCAATGGCGGCGGTTATGACATCACAGCGTGACATCGACAAGATCGTCGCTGAATGCTCCGAGTATTGGACCGCCACCGGCGTGCCTCGCAAAACGGCGAGAGACATGACGGCAGAGCTCACGGCACATCTGTACGATTCCGTCGCCGCAGGCAATGCGCCGGCAACCGTCATAGGTCCCGATGTCAGGGGCTTCGCCGAGAGCTGGGCATCTGCGTATCGCGACCCGCGCGATCCCTCACAATTCATAAAAAGCCGCCAGTCACAACCGTGCCGTGGTGGACCGCAATCGGAGCTACCGCGCTCGTCATTGCAGCAGCGTTGGCAGTCGGAAAGGACAGCGAAGTGGACGAAGTTGGCATTCAGATCGCGTTTTGGGCGGCAACTGCTGTTGCGCTCGCGATTGGAGAGATATTCACTGCGGGATTTTTCCTCATCAGCTTCGCCGCCGGCGCAGGTGTGGCCGCGGCGCTAGCGGCAGCAGGAGTGAATCCACCAACGCAGATCGTGGCGTTCCTAATCGTCTCAGTAATCGGTCTGCTGTGGACACGAAAGTACGCCATCCAAGACAGACCCCCGCTCATCCCAGTGGGGGCGAACAGATTTCTCGGCAAACAGGCCGTCGTCGAGCGCGACATCAGCCGACACACGGCTGGTCGAGTTCGCATCGGGTCCGAAGACTGGCGGGCAGTCACAGACGCCGATGAGGTGTACGAAACCGGTACAACGGTGAAAATCGTCGCGATACGAGGCACGAGTCTTGTCGTGACCGCCCAAGAGTAAGTTCACACAACAAACATCGTAGGAATACGAAGAGGAGGAAAAAATGGAAATAATTCTCGGAGTGGCACTCCCGCTGATCATTCTGGCGGCTGTCTTTGCAGGGGTGGCGTTCAAGATCGTCAGACAGTTCGAGCTGGGCCTTATCGAAAGGTTCGGCGAGTACAAGCGCACGACGGGACCCGGGCTTCAGTTCGTGTTCCCGTTCATCGAGAGCATCCAACGCATCGACATGCGAGAAATCGTCGTCGACGTGCCACCGCAGGAAGTCATCACTAAAGACAACGTCGTCGTCACCGTCGACGCCGTCGTGTACTACCAGGCGGTCGATCCCAAGTCGTTGGCGTACAACGTGCAAAACTTCGTGCTTGCCGCAACGAAGCTGGCGCAAACCAACCTGCGCAATGTTATCGGCGACCTCACTCTCGACGAGGCCCTTACATCTCGCGACATCATCAATACGCAGCTTCGAGATATTCTCGATGAGGCGACTGATGTCTGGGGTACCAAGGTCGTCCGTGTTGAGATTCAACGCATCGACCCACCCGCCGACGTGACCCAGGCAATGCACCGCCAGATGAAGGCGGAGCGCGACCGGCGCGCCAACGTGACCGAAGCCGACGGTGAGCGTGAGGCACAGATACTGCGCGCCGAGGGAGTCAAGGAGTCAAGGATTCTCGAGGCCCAGGGCCAGGCCGGAGCGATCAGGGAGGTTGCTGACGCCGAGGCGTACCAAAAGCGCGTCGTCGCCGAGGGTGAGGCGCTTGCCATCATCCAGGTGTATGCCGCCATCCACGAAGGTCGACCAACTGATGATCTCATCAAGATCAAATATCTCGAGGCGTTGCAAGGCGTGGCTAACGGTACCGCAACCAAGATATTCCTCCCGATGGAAATGGGCGCAATCATGGGCGCACTCGGAGCGGCGGGCGAAATGCTGACGGGCGGAGGCAGCAGCTCGTAACCGGCTGATCAGAAGCTAGCTACGGAGGGGACGGCCGGTTGGTCGTCCCCTCTGTTGATCAACGGGTGCCCACAACTTGGCCACAACCCCGCTGGGTCTCCCGACACGGAGACCCAAATCACACCGTGGAGTCCCCGCCCCACGGATCTCCATCGTGCGACCCAGAATCCTGAGCCTGCATGGGAAGGGCAGCTTCTGCGGTTGAGCTAGCCCACGCGGCATGTCCCACCAGTCGCCGGTGACCGCGCCGCCTGCTGATCAGCAGGATCGATAGGCCGACGATCGCGGCAACAAAGAAACCAACCACACCGGCCGCAATCCTCAGCCGCGTCTCCCCTAGAGTCTCGGCGTCGTCGAGAACTTGCGTGGCGAGCGCTGCATCGATCGGCACAGAGTCAATGTCGCCACGTTCGTAGGCGGCGCGGGCGGCGTCAAGGTTGTCTTGCGGGTCTGCTCCAAGCCACAACCCCAGTCGCATCGCAAGACTACGATCGGCTGCGACAACATCTTCGGAGGCGGCTAGCGCGTCAAGGCCCCGGTCGTGCTGGTTGATCGATGCCCGCACGGAGCTAAAACCGCCGCGGGTCATCTCGAAGTCGAGCGAGAACACGTCTTGAGTTGTGAGGCCCATGTCGGTAGCGCGAGCGACGAGCGTCAGCTCGAGTTCGTAGACCGCAAGCCCTTCATCCATGCGTTGCACAGCGTCATCGAAATCCCAGTCCCCCATGGATTTGCGGATGAGATACGACGGCTGTCTTCCGGTCGTGGTCTGGAACGCCTGATACTTCTCGCGCGCAACCCTGCGAGCTTCCAATGTCTTCACCTCGTCTGTCTTCACGACTAGGTCGGCGAAGACATCAGTAGCAGTCTCGGATTCCCCAATCTCTTCGAAAAGATCGAGAAGGCGGCGCCAATCGTCCGGTTCCGCCCACGTCTCGGGCTCTGGTCGTCCAACGTATGCAATGGTGTCGCTCGCCGCATACAAGAGCACTTCAGCGAAGGCATCGCGACCAATCTCGGTGGTCAGATCATGGATCACCGACCACGATGCGTTATAGCCGTAGGCCTCGTGAGCATCCGTGAGATCAGACTGGACGTTCGGAAACACCCAAGCGTTGAGGTTCACAGCGCTCGTATCGAAGGCCGAGACCACGGTTGGAAACTCCCTCTCGTTGAACACTTCACGCAACACTATGGATGCGGCCTCCTCAGCAAACCCTTCGGTGATCCAACGTCCAACAAACAGATCGTCGTTGAACCAGGCATGCGACATCTCGTGGAGCACGATCTGTCGATCGACTTCCTCACCGATCTCGATCTGGATGCCATCCTCGACAAAAAACCACCCTCCAAACCCGGATATGTTGGGAGCGATCGACTCGGTGACGACGAGCGTGTCGTCGATCGGCCAGGCCAATCCGACAAGGTCTGCCAACGCGGGGAGCCCAAGTTCGAAAGTGTCAGATACCGTGTCGTACCATTGGTCATCGCCAGGCCAGTTTCTGATGGTGATGTTCTGGCCAGTGAATTCGTGGTCGGTAATGGTGAGAGCGTCATCGTTGATAGCGCCCACCAACACAAACCACTCTTGAGGGTCGGCAATAGCCTTGGCGACTCGAACATCCTTGCCGGCCTCGTCTGTTTCCAGGGTCATACGCTCGCCGTCAAGGCTCACCTGGTAGTCATCGAGACCAACGAGCCTGACTTCGGCACCATCAGGATCGCCAAATGCAACCAGTTGGAAACCAACAAATGCGGAGTTCACCCGGGTCGAGTCTTCGGACCGAGGCTCCCCGCCGGGGATCTCGTACGTCACCGTGACCGTACGAGACCGCTTGAAGAAAAGGTTCGAGCGGAAATGCACAAGGGCAACCGAAAACGAGTCTTCGTCTTCGGAGTCTTCGACCGTAACACGAAGCTCGCGTGTCCCGTCAAAGGCTGCTATGTTCGCAGCCTCGACTGGTAGCGGAACAAAAAAACCCATCGTAGAAGTAGCGGGTCGTGACACCACCCTTCGTCGTGTTCGGCGTAGCGTTTGTCGCCTCGACATCGATGGTCACAGAGATCTTGGAATCAATGGACACGACTTCGTACGTAGTCACCGCGTCGATGTGCAACCCCTCCGAAGCATCGGCGGTGGGCACCACGACGCCGACAATGGTGACAAGAATCGCAAAGGCAAACGAGCGACCCAGCGCACGAGTCACCAAATCCACGACCCTCACATGGATTCTGGCGTCGAATCATGCCGGATACGGGCTGATTCGACGCCAGAATCCATGGGTTGGACGCTGAGCCTGTCAGTCGGCGTCGGCAACCGATTCCTCCGTAGCGCCCAACTTTGCACCTCGCTGAGCGTCCCCCTCTTGCGAGACGATATCCCCCCGTTTGAACGCGACAAAGAGTGCAACCCCGATCAAACCAGCCCCAAGACCTCCCCATTGGCTTCCCGTAAACGGCCCCATGACCGAGTCCGCAACCGTCCCAAGCTTGGCAGCGCCGAGGCGGGTGAAATCGATGAGGAACCGCTGAAAGCCGTACCACGCAAGCCACAACGCAAATATCTGCCCATAACGAAATCGCCTGCTGCTGCGCACAAGCCAGACAAGCACACCAAGCAATATCGCCGCCCCGATCATGTCGTATAACCATGTTGGGTGATAGATGCCGCATATGCCGTTGATAGCTTCGGCCGGACCGCACTCGAGCGAGTCGTGCTGCGGCGAAAGGTCGTTACCGGGCTTGACTGCATACCCAAGAAAAAACGTCGTTGCTGACCCGAGGTGCTCGACAATGAAGAAGTCCCCGACGCGGCCGACAACGGCGCCGATCGCAAACCCTGGCGCCGCCATGTCAAGCATCGATGCAGTGTCCATCCCGATACGACGCATCTTGAACCAAGCAACCAAGATGCCTCCGGCGTACCCGCCGAGAATCGAGAAGTCTCCCGCAAGGGATATGGCATCAGAAAACTCGTAGCCGACGTCTCCGATGTGCGCCGGAACGGTGAAAAACCGGGCGCCGAGAATGGCGCCAACAAGACCCCAAGTCAGCACGCTGGAAACCTTGTCCGTATCGAATCCACGCCGTTGAGCGGCCTTGATGAGGAGTCCTGCGCCGACGATAAAACCGAGGCCTGCAAAGAGTCCATGGAGTGACAACGCAAGGGGGCCGAGTTCGAAAATCGGGACTGGGGGGTATGAGATAGATGCAATCATGCTGACAGCCTATTGCATTTGCCACGCTTGCGCAGGTCGAACCACATCGATTGCCGCGGCTGGCACGCACCGAAGATCCTCGACCACGAACTGATGGAGCTGCCAGATCCCCACCGCCCAACGGCACTCCGCTACGCTGCCTGTCAACGCAACCCAGAGCCAGGAGACCTCGTACATGTCGATGAAGGACCGAGCAGAGCAAGCGTTCGACGCGGTGCAATCAGAACTCCACACCATCTCGCAGTGGATGTACGACAACCCGGAAACAGCGTTCGAGGAGTTCGCCATTTCCGCCCGACTCGCCTCGTTCCTCGGACAGAACGGTTTCACGGTTGACTATCCAGCATGGGGTCTGGAAACGTGTTTCGATGCGGTTGCGGGTAGTGGAGGTCCAGAGGTCATCATCTGTGCCGAATACGACGCGCTACCCGAAGTTGGCCACGCCTGCGGACACAACATCATCGCTGCCGCGGCACTAGGTGCCGGCGTCGCCCTTGCATCTGTGGCTGACGAACTCGCTATTCGCATCAGGGTTCTTGGCACGCCGGCCGAGGAAGCTTACGGCGGCAAAGTCGATCTTATCAACGCGGGTGCGTTCAAGAGTGGTACGGTCGCCATGATGATCCATCCGGCACCACACGATGTTGTGGACCCCAACTTTCTCGCCGTTGCACACATCGACATCGAATTCACTGGCAAGGAATCGCATGCATCGTTCGCACCACAGCTCGGTGTCAACGCCTTAGACGCCGCCGTGCAGGCGTACAACAACGTCTCGATGCTGCGCCAAGCGATCTACCCGACGGACAAGATCCACGGCGTGATCACCTACGGCGGTGGCGTGCCAAATGTCATTCCAGCGTTCACGTCGATGTCGTGGTACGTCCGAGCCGCGACCAAGGAACGGCTCGACGAACTCTACGCCCAAGTGATCGCCTGCTTCGAGGCGGCAGCCACCGCGACCCGAAACACCCTCGAAGTGAAGAGCCGCGGCCATGTCTACAAGGACATTCAGAACAACAAGGTCATGGCAGACCTCTATGCGGACAACAGCGCATCGCTTGGACGCACAATGGGCAGAGGCGCGGATTATGACCCAAGCGCCGCCGGATCGACCGATATGGGCAACGTATCGCACGAGCTACCGACGATCCACCCAATGCTGGACATCCACTCGAACGGCGCTGTAAACCACCAGAAAGAGTTCGCTGCCCACACAACAACGGCAGACGGTCAGCAGGCCATCCGAGATGGAGCGCTTGCAATGGCGTATACCGCCATCGATCTTGCGGAAGGTGACCGTTGGGAAGAACTCGGGTAGTTGTGCCCGAGAAGACCAACGCCATGAGGGCGCTCGACGCAGCAACGGTCAACTACAGCGTGCATGAGTATGCCCTAGCCGAAGATGAGTTTTCGGCGGTAGCCGTGGCCGATCAACTCGGGCTACCGCATGGGCAAGTCTTCAAGACACTCTGTGTCCAAGCCAGCACGGGCGAGTACTGCTTTGCGATCGTCCCGGCAGGCACCAACCTGAGCCTCAAGGCGCTGGCGAAGGCAGCCGGCCACAAAAAGGTCGAGATGGTGCCGGTCCGTGATGTACGAGCGGTCACCGGGTACCCACGAGGATCGGTGACGGTCATGGCCGCGAGAAAGATATTCCAGTCTACGTCGACACCTCAGCGCAGACATGGGACAAGATCGCAGTCTCAGCAGGGACGAGTGGTCTCCAGCTATTGCTCGTACCAGCAGCGTATCTGAGGGTCACATCCGCGAAGCTGATCCCGATTGCCCACGGACCCTGACACTAAGACCCCCTTCATTCGAGCCTCGGGCACCAGCCTCGGATCGATTTACACAGCAGCCCGTTGTCGACGATTACAGGATCTGGCTGAGGAACAGCTTCGTCCGGTCGTGCTGTGGGTTCTCGAAGAAGTGTTCGGGCGTTCCTTCTTCGACGACGAGTCCGTAGTCGAAGAACAACACTCGGTCGGCAACCTCTCTTGCGAAGCCCATCTCGTGGGTCACAACGATCATCGTCATCCCAGTCTCCGCAAGTTCCTTCATGACATCGAGGACTTCCTTGATCATTTCAGGGTCGAGCGCCGAAGTCGGCTCGTCGAACAGCATGATCTTTGGCTTCATCGCCAGAGCCCGTGCAATGGCAACGCGCTGCTGTTGACCGCCGGAGAGCTGTCCCGGAAACTTCTCGGATTGCTCGGGGATACCCACTCGCTCGAGGAGAGCTTGTACGTCTTCTTCAACTTCGGCGCGGGGCAGCTTGCGAACCCACAGTGGGGCCAGGGCGATGTTGTCGAAGACGGTGAGGTGTGGGAACAGGTTGAACTGTTGGAACACCATGCCGACCTCAGAGCGGATCTTGTCGATGTTACGAACATCGTTCGTCAACTCGATCCCGTCCACAATGATCGTGCCCTCTTGATGAGCTTCAAGCCGGTTGATACACCGAATGAACGTGGACTTTCCGGAACCAGAAGGGCCGATGACAACGACCACTTCCTTTTCCTTGACGACAGCGTCCACTCCCTTGAGAGCCTGAAAGTCACCGAACCACTTCTTCACGCCTTCACAGACGATCATGTCTTTATTGCCTTGTACGCTCATCTCAACTCCTCTAGACCTTTACCGCTCACCGACGCCGAGCTTCTTCTCAAGACGTTGGCTCATCCGGGACACCGTGAAGGTGAACATCCAGTAGACAAACGCCGCGAAAATCAGGGGCTCAAGGAACACCCCAATAAAGTTATACGGCCGCGACTGCTGGTTGATCGCCTGTCTTGCGATGTGCAAGAAATCAAACAAACCTACGATCGTCACCAACGACGTGTCCTTGAAAATCGCGATGACCTGACCGACAAGGGCTGGGATCACTGCACGTAGTGCTTGCGGCAATGTGATGAACACCGTCATTTGCAACGTCGTCATGCCTAGGGCCTTGGCGGCTTCGGCCTGGCCACTGCCGACGGCCTGCAATCCGCCTCTGACATTCTCGGCGAGGTACGCAGCCGAGAACAGTGTCATAAAGATCAATGCCCGCATCACCAGCGACAAGCTAACGCCGGCCGGAAGGGCAACCGGCAACATGACGACAGCTACGAGTAGCCAAGTGATTAGCGGCACACCGCGAACGACCTCAATGTAGACAGTACTCATCATGCGGAAAATCGGCATTGACGAGGTCCGACCCAGGGCGAGCAAGACGCCCAGCGGGAAAGACAACACAATTGCGGTGATTGAGAGTAAGAACGTCAAGCCAAGACCGCCGATGAAGAAACTCACCTGAACATCGACGGTCGACACGGTTGTGATAATGATCACCGCGAAAGCAATGACAACTGCAGTGACCGCCCATCCAATCGCATATCGGACTAGGGCTCTGCCAGCCCCACCAAAGGTTGGAGCGGCGAGCGCGAATAGGGCAAATGCAGCCAAGAGAATTCGGAAATTGAACGGTTCGATGAAGGGTGTCAACCCGTCAGGTATAGGAAGGATGCCCGGGAACGCGAAAACGACGAAGGCAACAACACCCACGATCGAAGCGAGGGCACCTCTCGCCTCTCCGGCTTCGGGTGACCCGAACCACAGAAGGGCGAATGCCCCGAGCACGGCGAACACCGCACCGGTCACCATAAACTTCACCAAGGTGTCAGAGTTAATTTGGGGATCGCGCAGAATCACAAGGGCGATAACGGGGAGAGACACCGAAAACGCAATCGTCAGCCACCTTCTGACTCGGGACTGATCGCCCTCAAAATTTGTGCGCAGATAGCTCACCACCACAAAAGTGGCGATTGTCAGAGCAAAGATGTACATCCACGGGTTTGCGGTGGTCTTGGCAATTGGTAATGCGTCGAGAATCCGGTCCGCCGGGACCTCGGGAGGACCTGCCCCCTCGATCGGAAACGCCAGTGTCGCAGTCTGCAAGAACACGATGATCGCAACCATCGCACCGCCCACCAACCCCATGATTGGAATAGATTGAGCCTTACGCGTCTGCTCAGGCAAGCGCCCGAGGATCAATCCGCCACCCAGCGCAACGACACCGCCGATGCCCCAGAACCACGCGCTACCGACGGTTTGCCATTTCTCCGCACCGTCTGGCAGAAGAGCGGTTATCGCCAACAAGATAATCCCGACGCCAATCAGGAGTTTGGCGAGATCCCGAGGTGCGATCTTCCCGCCAGCCTTATTCCAAGCAAGCATCGCTGCGATCAGGACAAACACGATGCCGACAGAAATCCACACCCGATGGATCTGTTCCTGGGGATACGACTGCACCATGAGGAGGCGGAGATTTGCAGTTACCGCGTCCCATCGGCGATCAGGGGCGAACCCCCACGAGACTGCGGACACGAACGAAAACAATGCGATGACTATTGACACAACCGAAAGCACGCCTGAACCCACCGACGAAAAGAGGTTCTCGCGCAGCCACAGGACGGGACCACCAGGCGGAGGCTCTGGCGGAAGCTCTAGGACGTCGAGAGGTGAGAGATGGTCAGTCATATCAACGCTCCACCAGTGCCATTCGTCGGTTGTACCAGTTCACGACCGCGGATAACGACAAACTGAGGGTGAGGTAGAAAATCATCCACACAAGCACGATCGGCAATGACTGGCCCGTCTGATTCATCAACGTCGAACCAACAGCAACAATCTCGGCGAAAGACACAGCAGTCCCGAGCGATGTGTTCTTCGCAAGGTTGAGGTATTGGTTTCCAAGCGGCGGAAGGATGATGCGGAACGCTTGCGGCAGAATGATCAACCGCAGATACTGCGAACGCTTGAGACCGAGCGCTTGGGAGGCCTCCGTCTGCCCCTTGGCTACGGCGAGAATCCCACCACGAACGATCTCGGCTATGAACGAAGCGGTATACAGCGTGACCGCCACCCACACCGAGAAGAACGCGACAGTTGCGAGAATGCCTGTGGTCCCGTATTGCACGAACCCGCCAGTCCCTCGCAGCTCGACGACCGGCTGCTGAACGACGAGCGGCGCACCCGAATCGCCGGTGAACTTGTCAGCAAACCAGTGGAACAAGTTGGCAACGCCATCTCGCAGTATCTCCGCGACGTTAGCAATCTCACCGCTTGGCTTGGTGAGATCGGTGCTTCCCAGTTTGAATGCAATCCACACAGCTACGACGGCAGAAAAGCCCGCAAAGATAATCCGGAAAATGTCGTCGTCGGTGAACTTGCCGAGTCCGGCAGGAGTGCGTTTGGAATCTAGAAACCGCTTGATCCACCAAGTCGCCGCCGCCACGGCAAGTGCAGCAAGCCCTGCCGACACCAAACCGGACGGGATTCCACCAATCGCGTCGCCGATGCCGTCCCACAGACCACTCAAGAATCCCAAAATTGGATGGGCGAACCACCCGACAATCGCAACCCCAAGGACCGTGAGGAATGCAAACAACCCGGAGTGGCCAGCTTCGCCGGTGGCGTCTTGATGTGCCCGGCGCTTTTTCGCGACCTTGCGGGCAAGGTAGATTCCGAAGGCCACGATCATCAGCCATGGCCAGAACCCAGTGGATGGAAACACCCACGTCGATGCAATTCCCTTGTTCGACACCGAAAACAGCTTGGTCCCGATCGTGTCCTCGGTGAGACCGGGCCTCGAGATCAGTAGAGCCTGCCAGAAGAATATCTGGAGGAGCAACGGAATGTTACGAATCGTCTCGACATACAGTCCCGCCAGTTTGCTCACAATGAAGTTGCTCGACAACCGGGCGATCCCGATTACGGTGCCGAGGATTGTTGCCGCAATGATCCCCGAGAAGGCAACTCGAAGCGTGTTGAGGGCACCGACGGCCATGATTCTGAGACCGCTGTCGGGTTGCAAGTCAAAACCCTCGCGGACGGCGAAACCTGGTGGGCTGCCGAGCCAGTCGAATCCGAAGCTGATGTTCGACCGCCTGAAGTTCTCCGAAGCCTCGTTACCGAGAATCCTGAAGAACAGCAGCACGAGCGCTAGCACACCGAGCTGTGCCAGCCACTTGAGAACCGTGGCGTCCCGCCAAAACGGGGGCCGCTCCTGGGTGCGCACGGTTACCGCCAAGTCCTGGATCCTTTCTAGACAACGGATAGTGGGTGATCGTCACGGTAACTTAGCTAGCCGAACGTGTCATGCGCCACTAGCTAGACGACCCTTACGAACACGACAGTCACTGGCGGGCGAAAAACGGACCCTAGCGGAGGCAAAACAGCCAAACGAAAGGGAGGGCGCACCCTCGTGCGCCCTCCCTTTGAGATTCAACTTGGAGTTGATTAACGCGCTGGTGGAGCGTAAATCAGCCCGCCTTCGTTGAAGCGTGCGTTGAAGGTGCCCTCGCGGAACAACCCAATTGAGTTGAGGTTCTGGTTGTACACCTCTTCGTAGTTACCGACCTGCTTGATGACCTGGAAGAAGGCGTCTGCGGCCAGACCCATTGCGGTCTGAAGCTCACCCTCTTGGCCGAACAGGCGTCCGATCTCTGGTCCGTGGTCGCCGTCGACGTTCGCCGAGGTCACGCCGTTCTCATCAGCAATGATCATCGCATAGACGGTCCAGTTGATGATGTCGCCCCACTGATCGTCACCCTGACGGTAAACAGGACCAAGTGGCTCTTTCGAGATTGGCTTCTCTGGGAAGATCACCCAGTTGTCGCCACCTTTGTCATTGGTTGCCTTGTGACCGACAAGCCCCGAACCGTCTGTTGTGACGAGGTCACAAGTGCCGGCGATGAACTTCTCAATGGCCTCAGGGAACACCTCAACCGTTTCGAGCACAATCGATGCACCGGCGATGTTCGCCCACTCAGTGATGTTCTTCTCAGTGGTGGTACCAGCGTTGGTACACAGGATTGCGCCATCAACGTCGGCAGCGCCTGAAGTTGTGGTGAATCGGCTGGCAAGACCCATGAGCTGCTGACCGTCGTAGAACGTGGTCGGAGCAAAGTTCATACCAATGTCCGTGTCGCGAGACTGCGTCCATGTGGTATTACGGATCAGGACGTCAATTTCGTTGTTCTTCAGAGCTTCGAAACGCTCTTTGGATGTCAACGAACGGAACTCGACAGCGCTGGCATCACCAAGAACGGCAGCAGCAACGGCGCGACAGAAATCGGCATCAAAGCCGGTCATCGAACCATCAGGCTGCAACTCGGAGAAACCAACAGCGGTTCCACCGACACCACAGATCAACGTGCCACGAGCTTGCACTGCGGCGAGCGTCGTACCAGCGGTGACCTGAGCTGCCGGAACGGCTGTTGTGTCAGGTGCCGACGTGGTTGTGGTGTCATCGGCATCGCCACCGCCACCGCATGCTGCGGCGACAAGGGCGAACACAGCGACAAGAATAATTAGGCGCTTTTTCATAGAGGGACCCTCTCTTCTAAATCAGATTTACCCACCTTTCAGAGACGCCACTAACTCGAACTACGGTCTAGAAAGCGGAGCCTGCGAAAGGCGCCCTGAAATTTAGCCCCATCGCGTCGTTCGCGCCACCCAACTTCGGGAACTACCCCGACCTCCACGACGTTTGACCCTTACACAACCTAAATGCACGCTCGACGAAAATGCAGAGTTATCGCAAGAATTACGCTCCAACCGACCCATGCGAACTACGCATCCGGGCCCAAGACCCGCTGCCCGCCCCTGCCAAATGGTGACCTCGACCCGATGCCGACACCGCGGCGCAACGCGTTGTATCGAAACTAGATGCTACGCAGGCCGCATCTGTCCGCGCCAAATCTCTCGACACGCGTCCTTGGGAGCAGGAACACAGACCCAACTCCGAACCGAAGCTGACGACGATGGGAACGCCGCTTCCGACCTTGGTCCGCGTATAGACCGAATGGTTCTTGGGGAGGGGCCGCGATGTGGACGGAACGCGTCTGGCGCCTACACTCGCATAACGGTCGAACCCGGAGGTGAAGATGCCGGCCACGGTCGTAGTTGGGTCACAGTGGGGCGATGAGGGCAAGGGAAAAATAACGGACATTCTGTCCGAACACGCCGACATCGTGATGCGTTATCAGGGCGGGAACAATGCCGGACACACGATCGTTGTCGATGGCGAAATGTTTGCCTTGACGCTGATACCGAGTGGCGTCCTCTACCCCCAAGTCACACCCGTCATCGGCAACGGCTGCGTCGTGGACCCGGCCGCGTTGCTCACCGAGATGGACATGCTTAACTCGAGAGGCATCGACGTCACCCGGGTCCGCCTCTCTGCAAACGCGCATCTCATCATGCCGTACCACCGCAAGCTCGACGCAGTAATGGAACGGTTTCTTGGAAAGCAGCAGATCGGAACTACCAAGCGCGGTATCGGTCCGGCCTACATGGACAAATACGCACGTCAGGGAATACGAACCCAAGACCTCTTCGACCCAAAGATCTTCCGCTCAAAAGTCGAGATTACGCTCAAAGAGAAGAACAAACTCCTTACCAAGGTATACAACCAACTGCCGATGGACCCCGAGCCGATCATCCAGGAATACCTTGGGTACGCGGAACGCCTCCACGACCACATTGCTGATACATCCCTCTTGGTGTGGACCGCAATCCAGGAAGGCAAGAACGTGGTCTTCGAGGGCGGCCAAGGCACGTTGCTCGATGTCGACCACGGCACCTACCCGTTCGTGACAAGCTCGAACCCCGTTGCAGGCGCTGCTTGTGCCGGTGCAGGCATTGGACCGGGCGCAATCTCAGACGTCCTCGGTGTGACAAAGGCGTACATTTCAAGAGTAGGCGCCGGGCCGTTCCCGACAGAACTCGACAACGAGATTGGGGACAAAATGATCGAGATCGGCCGTGAGTTCGGCACTGTGACCGGACGCCGCCGCCGTTGCGGGTGGCTCGATCTGCTCGCGTTGCGCTACGCCGTTCGAGTCAACGGGATCACAAAGATCGCTCTGACCAAGATTGACGTGTTGTCCAGTTTCAGCACCATCAAAGTCGCTGTTGCGTACGATTCGCTTGACCAGCGTTATACAGATTTTCCTCGCCAACAGCGGGTGCTGTACAACTGCACGCCGGTATACGAAGAACTCCCTGGGTGGGAGCAGGACATCACCGCGGTCCGCTCCTTCACCGACCTCCCTAAACAGGCTCAGTCATACATTGAATACATTGAAGACGCCGCCGGAGTCCCCATCTCCATCATCTCCGTCGGCCCCGAGCGGGCAGCAACTTTCGATCGGTAGGTCCCAGTGAACGTGATGTTGATCGGCGGCGGCGGACGAGAACACGCCATCGGCTGGAAAATTCGCCAGTCGCCGCTCCTCAAAAACCTCTTGAGCGTCCCAGGAAACCCCGGACTTGCTCAGCTCGGATCGGTGTATCCCGACCTCGATCCGACAGATGTTGAAGCCGTGTGCGACCTCGCGGTGGCAAACGCCATCGACCTCGTAATCATTGGACCGGAAGCACCGCTCGCCGCGGGACTCGTCGACGCGCTCAATGCCGTGGGAGTGCGCGCCTTCGGACCGACCAAGGCGGGTGCCCGGCTCGAATCGTCCAAAGCATTCTCCAAGGACGTCATGCGCCGCGCCGGCGTACCAACCGCGAAATCTGCAACATTCACAGACGCAGACGAAGCCGCTGAATATCTGGCCAATTCAGAACCTCCTTACGTCGTCAAGGCGGACGGTCTCGCTGCCGGCAAAGGCGTTCTTGTCACTGAAGGTTTGCTGGCAGCACAGGGGTGGGCACGAAGCTGCATCGCCGGCCACTTTGGTCCCGCCGGAGAGGTCGTTGTTATTGAGGAGTTTCTCGAGGGCCGCGAGATTTCGATTTTCATGCTGTGTGATGGCAAAACCGCGATCGGGCTAGAGCCGGCACGCGACTACAAACGACTCCTCAACGGTGCATACGGGCCGAACACCGGTGGCATGGGCAGCTACTCCCCCGCCAGGGACCTCCCAGCGAATCTTGTCGCAACCACGATTGCTGAGATCGTCCTTCCTGTGCTCCGAGTGCTCGCCGACGACGGCATCGTCTACAAGGGTTTCCTTTATGTCGGCCTGATGCTGACGGCAGATGGGCCAAAGGTTGTTGAGTTCAATTGCCGTCTCGGCGATCCTGAGACACAGGTTGTCCTCCCTAGGCTCGAAGATGACTTTCTCCAACTGGTCAGCGACGCCGTCGACGGGAATCTGCCGACAGACAGCCTTACGTGGAGCGCCGATGCACATGTCAACGTCGTCCTCGCTTCACCGGGCTACCCGGACAACGTTGAGACCGGGCATCTTATAACCGGGGTCGACGACCTCGAAGGTTCCCTGGTTTTTCACGCCGGCACATCGCTCACCCCACGCGGTTTGGTCACGGCCGGGGGCCGAGTCCTCCACATCGTCGGGAGCGGACCGAACGTTGACGAGGCTCGTGCCAATGCGTATACCAGCGCCGAACTCGTATCCTTTAGCGGCAAGCAGAACCGCACAGACATCGCCACGAATTGAACTTACGGCCGCGCCACTTGCAGATGCGGCTCGACATAATGGGAGAAAAATGAAGGTCGCCATCCTGATGGGCTCAGACAAAGACAGGCGGATCATGGAACCTGCCAGCACCGTACTTGATGAACTCGGCGTGCCACACGAGGTCTATGTGATGTCCGCCCATCGAAATCCAGAACAGGTGAACACATTCGCCACGCAGGCCCGCGGCGCGGGATACGCGGCGATCATCTGCGGCGCCGGCAAAGCCGCCCACCTTGCTGGCGCGGTTGCCGCAAAGACAACGATTCCCGTTATCGGAGTCCCCATCGCAGCAGGGGCGTTGCAGGGCATCGACGCGCTGTATTCGACCGTCCAGATGCCGACAGGAATACCGGTAGCCACGGTCGCAATCGACTCGGCTGCAAACGCGGCGTATCTTGCCGCAGCCATCATCTCAATTCACGACGACGAAATCGCAGAAAGACTTTTCGAATACAGAGAAAGCTGGAATTCATGATCGAGCGTTACACCCGCCCCGAGATGGCAGCGATCTGGTCAGAAGAACGCAAGCTTGCTGTGTGGAAAGAGGTCGAGACGCTTGTCGTTGAAGCGTGGGTGGAGGAAGGGGTGGCACCTGCCGAAGCGGCAGAAGCTGTCCGTCGCGCTCCCGAGGTTGACCCTGTGGAGTGGAAGGAACGCGAGTGGGTGACCCACCACGACGTCGCGGCGTTCATCGACCTCCTCTCGGAGTCGACAGAGACGGGTGCCGAGTGGATTCACTACGGCCTTACCTCGTCGGACATCCTCGATACCGCGCAGGGTGTAACAATGAAGGCTGCAGCCGAACTCCTACTGGGCAAGATTCGAGAATTGTTCGACGTTGTCAGCGAACGGGCTGTCGAGCATCGTGACACGCTGATGGTCGGCCGCACGCATGGAGTCTGGGCGGAACCGACATCGTTTGGACTCAAGCTGGCGAACTGGGCCTTCGAGATCCAGCGTGGTTATGACCGGCTCAGCCGAGCTAGGGACACGGTTGCTGTCGGCAAAATCTCTGGGGCTGTCGGTACCTATGCGCATACCCCACCGAACATTGAAGCGTACGTCTGCGACAAGCTCGGAATCGGCATCGAACCGGCGTCGACGCAGATTACGCACCGTGACCGACACGCCGAGTTCGTCACGACGATGGCAATCATCGCCGCAGGTATCGAGCGATTCGCAACCGAGATACGACACTTGCAACGTTCCGAAGTATCCGAGGTACGCGAGGCTTTCCACCCCGGCCAGAAGGGTTCTTCGGCCATGCCTCACAAACGTAATCCGATCGGATCGGAGAACGCATCTGGAATGGCGCGACTGTTGCGGGGCAACGCTGTTGCGGCGATGGAGAACATCGCGTTGTGGCATGAGCGCGACATCTCGCATTCGGCTGTCGAGCGCGTGATCCTCCCGGACACCTGTCTTGTGCTGGACTACACGCTGGCGAGGATGACCGCGATCATCGAGAATCTTATGATCGATACCGACCGCATGCTTTCGAATCTCGAAAACACTCGAGGCCTCGTATTCTCCCAAGCGGTGTTCCTCGCGCTCATCGAGCACGGTTCTACCCGAGATGACGCGTACCGCATAGTGCAACGCAACGCCATGATCGCCTGGGACACCGGTACCCAGCTCAAGGACGCATTGTTAGAGGACGACCGGGTGGAATTGGACGCAGAAATCATCGAATCATGCTTTACGGCTGAACGTTTTCTCCGCAACACCGGAATTGTGTTTGACCGACTAGCCGCGGTCGAGTTGTCATAGAAACATTACCGAGCGTTATCGAGAGTTGGTGGAATCAGCCGGACTGGTTCTGCATGTGATGAGCCAGATCGTGCATACGCGATTCGAGAAACACTCGTATCTGATCGCCGATTCCGCAGTCGTCCATGGCTGCGTGCATGCATGAAAGCCACATCTCCACTTCGGCAGACCCGATTGCAAAGGGTGCATGACGCATACGCATCCGAGGGTGGCCGTACGCTTCGATGTACAGGTTTGGTCCCCCAAGCCATCCGCTCAGGTACTTAAACAGTTTGCCGACAGACACCGAGAGGTCGCGTGGCAGCATCGCCCGAATGATCGGGGCTTCCTCATGTATGCGCTTGTAAAACGACTCACACAACCTGCGGACACTGTCCTCGCCGCCAATTTCGAGGTAAGGGGTGTCAGCATCGCCCCACGGATGACGCGTTGTTGGCTCGCTCAGCGGTTGATCCATGAATCAATGTTACGCGAGTGACAATGGCCCGATCCCGCTCGGGTGCTGAGGTCGCGTACCAGCCCGCAGTGCACGTGTGAGAATCGGCTGCACTCGCTGCTAGCCTCCGCGCTTCGCAAGGGAGATGTGTGGTGAAGACGAGTGACAGTCCGCTCATTAGGCGGGCGGCGACAGATATGATCCCCCTGCTCATTGGTGCCCTCCCGTTTGGCATCCTATTGGGCATTACGATCGTTGAAGCTGAGCCGGTGAACAATGTGGTTGGCTGGCTGGGCAGCGTGATGATCTTTGCTGGCGCTGCACAAATAGCGATGACCAGCTTGCTCGGATCCGGAGGGTCGCTGTTGATTGTGATCGTCACGGGCCTCGTGATTAATGCGCGACACATGATGTACTCGGCTGCCCTTGTCGACCGGTTTCGCAGTCAACCCCGATGGTTTCGATTCTTGGCGCCGTACTGGTTGATAGATCATGTATTTGCATTGATCGATACCCGCATTGACGACGAAATGTCGGACAGAGACTTCCGGGTCTACTGGCTGACGATCGCCTTGACGTTCTACAGTTTTTGGCACGTGTTCGTCACCGCAGGGATGCTGCTGGGTCCGACGATCCCGCCGACGTGGCCCGTCGAATTCGCGGTTCCGGCGATGTTCGTAGCGATCGTGGTGCCTGCGATCAAGGACCGGCCAGCCGCAGTTGCGGCAGTCGTGGGGGCTCTTATCGGAGCCACAGCATCGACACTCCCGCTTGGTCTCGGCCTGATCGTGGGTGGGGCTGTCGGCATGGTTGCGGGTACGGTTGCGGATCGGCGAACCTATGCATGAACTCTTTGCGTACGCAGTCGTAGGTGCAGGGACCTACGTCATGAGATCAGGATTTATCCTTGCCGGTGCGGGCGCTGAATTGCCACCCGCCTTCAAGAGAACCCTCCGGTTTGTTGGACCTGCCGTCTTGTCCTCACTAGTCGCGGTCGATGTGGCCAACGGAGAAGGTATCTCGGCGTTCCTTTCAGGCCGCCCCGAGACGTTTGGCATTCTTGTCGCGGTCGCTGTTGCATGGTGGAAGAGCAACGTCATCCTTACCATCGCGGCGGGCGTTGCGGTGGTCTGGGTTCTTCAGTAGTTCACCCCGTAGCTGTCGAGGCGACTGCTAGGGCTTTCCGTGATTCGAGCGAAGACCACCAACCCGTCTAAATCTGAAGGCTGTGACTAGACACCCCAGGCGCGGATCTTGTCAAGCTGCTTTTGTGGTGACGGCTGGTTGGCGGTGTGCCCAGGCTGTGTCTTCGTTGTAGATGGTGCCGTGTTGGAGGCATCCGTGGAGTATTCCGACG